>NZ_UQYC01000046.1 GCF_900545205.1 uncultured Veillonella sp.
GGGGACTGATGAAGCAATATGGAGCCAAGCATGATTTCCCGGGCTATCTCCTGATTTTAGGACTGTTTATAATGAATAACTATTGCATACTTATGTAACGGAGGTTATACTATCGGTAGAAGGAGTTTTTCAAGTGAAAAGTGAGGTATGTATATGGCATGGGGTGGAACTAGACGCGGTGCCGGGCGCCCACGTAATCCGATTAAACGTATTGGTAGAACTATTCGACTTAGTGATGAAGAGTTTCTTTCACTCAAACCATTAATTATGGCCATCAAGGCCAATAATGATAAACGCTATAGGCAACAATGTACTAGAAATGCATAAATAAGGCATTGTCACAGCATATACAACATAATAAACTTTTAATCTATGTTACAATAACCCATTATTTAAATCTTTCAACTACAACACATCTCTACTCTCTAACCATATGCTGTGTGCAATACAAAGCAGTACGAAGAAGGTCCCAATTCATTGAATTGGGACCTTTTTCGTTGCGTATAGTATAATAATTCCTATTTTGTTATATGAAAAAACTCACAGAATGGATATAATAAAAGTATGTACGTAAGTAAATTCAGGAGGTGTTAGCTTGTTACAAGATTTACTATCTGAGGATAATGTATCCTTTCATTATCCTGCAGAAACGTGGGAAGAGGTAATTCGTCACGGTGGCCAACTCATGGTTGATGCGGGTTTTACTGATCCATCTTATACGGAGGCTATGGTAGAGGTAGTGCGTGAAATGGGACCCTATATTGTATTGGCACCAGGTCTTGCTATGCCACATGCTCGTCCGGAAAATGGGGCAAAACGTGTAGGTACTGCATTGGTAACCTTAGAAAAACCATTGAATTTTGGTAGTCCTGACAATGATCCTGTTTCTGTGGCGTTGTTTTTGTGTGCTCCGAACAAGGATGAACATATTCAGTTGTTGACAGATATTGCTACATTATTTGAGGATGATGAGTTTTTAGATGCGGCTGCTGATTTTGAAAGTATTGAAGATGTACAAGCATTCTTGGCCGAGCATTTAGAAGATCAAGAATACGTTTAGTAGGAGGCAAGTATGATTTCTGTATTAACTGTATGCGGTAATGGCATTGGTTCTAGCTTGATGCTAAAAATGAAAATTGAAGAAATCTGTGCTGAAAATGGTATTGATGCACAAGTTGAATCTATTGATTTTAATGCCGCACAAGGCCGTAAAGCGGACCTTATTGTAACTGTAAAAGAATTGGCTGAACAATTTGAAGACAAGAATGTGGCTATTGTTCGCAGCTATATTAATAAAAAGAAAATCACAGAAGATATTCTTGATGCATTAAAACAAGCAGCTCAATAAAATGTAACAACTATATATAGGAGGTAGTGCCATGGAAATGGTATTAGAGTTCTTACGTGATGTGCTGTCTCAACCAGCACTTTTGATTGGTATTATGTCATGTATAGGTTTGATTGCCTTGAAACGCCCGTTTCATAAGGTAATGACTGGTACATTAAAACCTATTCTTGGCTACTTGATGCTCGCAGCTGGTGCAGGTGTTATCGTTAACAATCTTGATCCACTAGGTAAGATGATTGAGCATGGCTTCCATATTACTGGTGTAGTACCAAACAACGAAGCTATCGTGGCTGTAGCACAAAAGGTACTTGGCGTTGAAACGATGTCTATTCTCGTAGTAGGCTTATTGATGAACTTATGTATTGCTCGTTTCACCAAGTTCAAATATGTGTTCTTAACAGGTCACCATAGCTTATTTATGGCTTGTCTTATGTCTGCCGTACTCGGTACTGCAGGTTTGTCCGGTATGGAACTCATCCTTGTAGGTGGTTTCTTGATGGGCGCTTGGTCTGCTATTTCTCCAGCAATTGGCCAAAGCTATACATCTAAGGTTACAGAAGGCGATGAAATTGCTATCGGTCACTTTGGTAGTTTAGGTTATTATTTATCCGCTTGGGTTGCCAAATATGTAGGTAAAGCAGACGATAGTACAGAAGACATTGAAATTCCAGAAAAATGGGGTTTCTTACGTGATTCTACGCTATCTACAGCATTGACTATGATTGTATTCTACTTGATTGCAGCCTTTGCGGCTGGTTCTGAGTTTGTAGCTACTTTATCTGGTGATATGAGTCCTTACTTATACGCTGTTATGAGCGCTATGAACTTTGCTGTAGGTGTAACAATCGTATACTCTGGTGTACGTATGATCTTAGGTGATTTAATTCCTGCATTCCAAGGTATTGCAACAAAAATTATCCCTAATGCTATCCCAGCAGTAGACTGTGCCGTATTCTTTACATATGCTCCAACAGCAGTAGTATTGGGCTTCATTAGCTCCTTTATTGGAGGTATCATTGGTATGCTCATCCTTGGCGCTGTAGGTGGTGTGTTGATCATTCCTGGTCTTGTACCTCATTTCTTCTGCGGTGCAACAGCAGGTATCTATGGTAATGCTACAGGCGGTCGTCGTGGTGCAGCAGTAGGTGCATTCCTTAATGGTTTGGCTATTACTTTCTTGCCAGCATTGGCATTGCCAGTTCTTGGTCAATTAGGTTTCCAAAATACAACATTTGGTGATGCAGACTTTGCCGTAATGGGTCTTGTACTTGGTCATGCATTCGAATGGATTGGTATGGCTGGTATCTATGGTATCGTAGCGATTGCAGCTCTTGTACTTATCATTCCAAACTTTATTAAAACAAAAGGTAAAGTTATTAATTATGTAGAAGAGGAGTAATGAAAACAACTGAGCAACATAGTAATGTTGTAATACGATATATATTCCTTACTATAGGGGCTATTAGCTTTGCTCTTGGTACAGCGGGTATCGTATTACCACTATTGCCAACAGTACCTTTTTATATGCTTACCTTATTTTGTTTAGCTAGAGGATCTGAACGTTTTCATAACATGTTTTTAGAATCTAGTTTATATCAAAAGACTGTTGGTGCTTATGAACGCGATAAAGCGTTAACGTTGCGGACAAAGTTGTCCATTCTCTTATCTGTGAGTACAATAATGGCGATTGGTGCGTACTTTAGTCAAGATATGCCCATTGCACTTGGTGTTATGGCCTTTGTATGGATTGGTCATGTTATAGCATTAGTCTTTATTGTAAAAACAAAAAAATAATTCTAAATATAGCCTCGTAAACTACATTGGTTTAGTTTACGAGGCTATTTTTTGTGTAAATTTATATTTTTAAAGAAAAAATGAATTATTACAAAAATTGATTTGACAATGAATATCAATAAGTATACTATGATAATTGTGTAAGTGATAATTTATATAGTATTTGTGTATATGGTGATAGTATGAATCCACATAATCATGCAATTTCACATGCAGGACTTACTATGTCGAGACATACGGTGTTTGACGGTATCGATCTATTATTTCTGGATGTGAAAGAAGAGTCGGTTCAATTTTATGCTAAATCACATACCAAGACATTTGCCATAAATCATTGTGAAGAGGGGCGCATCGAGTGTAAGTTTACATCTGGGGAATATTTATATATGGGGCCAGGAGATATGTCATTAGGATGGCATACTCATGCTGACTACCAACATAAAAATTATTTCCCTACAAAACTTTTTAAGGGAATTGTATTACTCGTAGATGTAGAAAAAGCGCAACCTGTATTGGATTCGCTTGTTACTGAGTCACGTATTAATTTAACAAGCCTAGCTGAACGATTTTGTGAGCATTCCGAGTACGGTATGATGATGGAAGAAACTGAATCGGTTAGACAGATTTTTTCTAGCTTATATAAAGTGCCTGACCAAATCAAAGGGCACTATTTTAAATTAAAGGTTATTGAGATCTTTTTGTTATTATCTGTAATTTCTACGAGCAATAATGAAAAGAGAGCAACCTATCGGAAACAGCAGGTTGATATTGTGAAAGCTGTTAACGAATATGTATCTACTCAGTTTATGAAGCGTATTACAATTGAGACATTATCTGAACAATTTGATGTACCTACGTCTACATTAAAAAGATGTTTTAAGGGCGTATATGGTACGACGATACATCAATATTTAAAAGAATGTCGTATTAATGCGGCTAAGAGGTTACTCCATGAAACGGATCAATCGATTCTAGAAATTGCTAATGCCGTAGGCTATGAGAATGGCAGTAAGTTTACTAGTGCCTTTAAAGAGGCTACTGGTGTAACTCCAAGTGCTTATCGTAAGATATAACAATTTAATATTGTCCGAAACGTATATTTTTGGTCTTTTCGGAGTAGATATGCAAGATACACTTTGCTAACATTAAAATGTAAATGATATTCAATGTCATTATATGTTGGTAGAGTGTATCTTTTTATTTGAGAGTGAAAGATACAAAACGTATAATTAGTTAAAATTTGAGGAGGGCACAATGGACCGGTGGGGACATACAAAGCGCACCATAATTCTGTCTAGTGCAGTTGCCTTGTGGCTTAGCGCACCTCTTGTAGTATGGGCTGAGAATGCAACCGTTACTACAGATGTTGTTCATGTTAAAGGAACATGGGCAGAAGAAGCAGCCAAATTAGACTCACAGCAAGTGCAAATCATTACCAAGAAAGATATTGAGAAAAAGCAGGCGAAGTCCGTCGAAGATATTATTTTTACACAAACTGGCGTCTCTAGAACTGTAGATGCTATGGGCCGTGTAGGTGTATCTATTCGTGGTGCAGAAGCGCGTCACACACTTATTTTAGTAGATGGTCAACCAGTACTAGGCGATTTTGATAAGTACTCCGGTGCAGCAGATGAAGTTCAACGGTTAGGTACAGAAAATGTTGAACGTATTGAGGTTATCCAAGGGGCAGCCAGTGCAAAATACGGTTCAGATGCTATTGGTGGTGTTGTTAACATCATCACAAAAAAAGCACAGAAGAAACCGATCTTACAATTAAACGCAGAAGGTATGCGTCGTAAGAGTGATGGTGATACATTCCCATTCCAAAACTTCTTTATTCGTGCCGACTCTGGTCAAATGGGTAAGTTAAAGGTTGGTTTGTCAGGCAGTAAACGTGATCTAATGCCTGTTTTAGCATCCGTTAAACGTCGAGATTCTGGCATGGCTTTTGATTATGCAAAACATAATTTTAAGCCAAATGTGCTTCGTTATTATGGTGATGCGGCTGATATCGGTCTTGTAGCAACCTACGAAGCTAATGATAAGAATAAATTTGAAATGCGACTTAACCGCTACACAGAAGACCTTGTACGCGATGTTAAGCACTCCGACTCTGATTTAGAGCCTCAACAACATTTCAAACGTACCGCAGACCGCAATACGGCTAATTTACAATGGTCCTCCCGAGCAGGCAAAAGCGATTGGACTGTTGAAACTAACTACTCCCGCATTAAAGAAAATGATGTAGCCCTCATTAGCTATACAGGTCGCTCCGCCTATGAAGGCTCCAATGAGTTGCGTTATATCGATAACATCGATCATCGTCAATTGGATATTCGAGCTAATGCGAATACACAGCTTAATAAAAATCATTTGCTTAGCTACGGTGTAAGCTATGCTCGTGAAGAAGGTTCTGGTAGCCGCTTAAAGAGTTCTCCTAATACAAGTACCATGTACATTGATCCTTGGGATTACGATAAGAGCTTGCTAGTTGATAAACTCGATCGTCTTGTAAGACGTAAAGGCGATAATAGCATCAAGGTTTACTCTCATATCCACGATTATAAATTCATTAATTCCGGTGGTGGTATGCCGCAATGGGATATGGATTATGAATATTATGGTGCAGAAACAGATGCTCAAAAACCAGGTATAACTTATGATGACTATATAAACTATGGTTTGTCTGAAAGTAGATTAAGTGATTGGTCTAGTACATCTCCTAATAATCAACCTGTAACAGATGAGTTCAAAGCTCGTTATAAGGCTTTAGAAGACCGTTTGAAAGCAGAAAATCCTGTATTATCTGCCACACGTGCCAATATTGTAGGTGATTACTTTAAATACGGCGAGTCCAATGATCCGGAAATGCGTAAAAAAGCACCTAAGCTAAATGGTAAAGCCTTCTTAGAAGAATATCGTAGCCGTGATCAACGCTTAACAACTGGTAGCGGTACGATTCGTAAGTTAAATGCTTATGTTTCTGATACATGGCAGGTAAATAAGAATTTAACATTATCCCCAATTCTTCGCTTTGATAACAGCAGCTTATTTGGTTCTAATTTATCTGCTTCCTTAGGGATGACCTATAACGTTAAAGGTAATACACATCGCAGGTTTAAAGCTAATGTAGGGACGGGCTATACAGAACCAGGTATGGGCGAATTGTGGTACAACTGGGAAATGTATGCTTCCAATCCTGTTGGGATTGGGGTTGCAAAACTTGGTTGGTACTGGGCCGGCAATCCTAATTTGAAACCTGAGAAATCTGTTAACTTTGACATGAGCTTAGAAGGTGAAAATAAGAATACCTATGCTCGTGTAGGCGTATTCCATAACCGCATCAAAAACTATATGTCTGTATACTTCACAGGGGACTTCATGGACTTTGCTCCATACCTCAAGGGTGATGCTAAGTACCAACGTGCACCAGACATGATTTATAGCTTTAAAAATATTGGTAAAGCTGAAATTACGGGCCTTCAAGCAGAGGTACAACAAAAATTCGGTAAGTATTGGTCCGGTAAGCTCGGGTATACATACTTGCATGCCATCAATAAGAGTGATCCAACAATGCCTCGACAATTGTTGGATAAACCAATGCATAAGGTTGATATTGGTATTACCTATGACAACCCTAAATCCGGTTGGAATGGTTCCATTTGGGGCGATTACTATATCAATATGCTTGATAGTAATACTCTTAATAATGGTGGCAACTACTGGCCAGATATCTTATCTGGTGATGCAGGCGTATATAAGAAGCAAAGCTATGAAAAGAAAACATTTGGCATTTGGAACGTAATGGTTCAAAAACGATTCAATAAAAATGCCATGATGTACTTTGGCATCAATAATATCTTTAACCATCGCGATGATGACCGTGCTACGCAAGAACGTGTGTATCGTGTAGGGGTTAACCTTAAATTTGGTGGTGGAGACAGCAGTAAAACGACAGCTATCGGTAAGACTAAGGATGGTGCAAAAGGTAGCGTAACAGGTGCAAATGTAACGGATACTAATGGGAAAGTTACAAATGGTGAATCCGGTGTACAAAACGTATCTGATGTGGTTCGCTTAACTGATTTTATTCATTCTGATTTCGACACTACTAAAGAACGTGGTGTTACATTAGTTGGCGACTACAGAGCACGTTGGATGGCACATGATGGCTCTAATAGACCACAATCTCCATTTAGAGAAAATTCCGCTATTGGTTCTGCAAAAGCTAATATGTACGATGCCAATCGTCATAGCTTTGAACAACGTTTGCGCCTAGGCCTCGATGCTCGTCTTAATGAGTTTACCAATCTTAAAGTTATCGGTAGTGCAACTGGTATGAGCGGTGTTGATACAAGCTGGACACAATCCGACTCTAAGGGCTTTAACCATCAACGAATCGATACAGTTGATCTTACAAGACGCGTTAAAAAATGGGATGTATCGGTAGGTCGCTTAACAGAACCTATGGGGGCTAGTGGCTACTGGTTTGGTCAATCTTATGATGGCGTTCGTGCCGTTTGGAATGGTCATGACTCACAAGTTCGTATTGGTGTTGGTACTTTCAAACATAGTACAGGTATTACTGATTCGGCTTATACTCATGCAGTACATGAAGTTATTTATAGACCGCCAACAGCGGCTGAATTGATTGGTATTAATCGTGATGAATATCCATATGATATCAACAGTGCTACAAAAACTGGCTCTGATGGTGAGAAAAAATCTACAGAGGATGCAGCAGCACCAGATAGTCCTAATGGTATCTATGATTCTACTTACAAAGGTAAGACAGATAGCATCTACTTCTATCAACAGCTTAAAGGCTTACAAGATGAATATGAAGCTTATAAGGAGTCATTAGATCTTAGCTGGAGCAATCCAAACCGCGATCAAGAAATGGCTAAAGCTGATGCTAAGCTAAGAGAGACTCAACAAAAACAAGCTCAAATCATGGGCCATTTACAAGATATTCTTACAAAAGCATATCCTACAGATATGGCTGGGAAGAAATTCTCCCTCGATATTCCATCTGGTGGTTATGCAATGTATGAAATCACTAATAAGCATACAGGAGAAAAACTCTATAAGACAGGGGATATTATGTATAATGTGAATTCCTCCTTATACCCTGAATACTTAAAAGAAAAGGCTAAAGGTCTTATCGTATCAACCGATAATAAAGATGCTTTAGTAAATCCTAAGGCCTATGTTGAAAAACATGGTGACGAGATCAATCAATCCGTAGCAGAAATAGCTAAATATAATGCTACAGATAACTGGAGTAATTATAACAATAGTGAGCTCGATGTTGTTTGGGTTAAACAGCCAGATGGTACTTTCAAACAATCCTATGATTACTATGGACAACCATCTAGTGATTATGAGTTCACTGGTTATTTAGGTGCTAAAACGTATAAATACGATAGTGGTAGCTATGTATTTAGCGATTATGATGCTAAAGATGCGATTTATAAAAAGAACTTTACAATGGCCTCTAACGACTGGGGTGAAGGTAGTTCTGATTATGGTTGGGGTATGACACCAGCAATGTACAACTATTTATACAATCTTGAAAAAGTTGTACATGATGCAGAGTCTGAAAATAAATTACCTCGTGAAGCAATAGGCAAGATCATCGGTAATTTGATTCGTACAGAAGGTGTAGTTCTTGAAAAAGATACTGTACCGGCTATTGATAAAGCGGCCTTTGTTCAATACAAGAAACAAATAGGCTCTCGTCTTGGGTTACAAGCCTGGTACTTACGTTCCTTTGGCGGTAAAACACATACCTATTTAAATGCAAATGGTAACGGCAATGATGAATATAACTTCTCAAATGTAGCTCAAGTATTTGGTATTGGCGCTAAATATCAATTAGGTGCTAATGCTTCGATTACCGTTGATTATGGCCAAAACCGTTCCAACTTAGGGCGTTACTTAAATGGTAATACTGTATATCAACATGAACGGGGCACTGCGGACTTTGCTCTTAAAGGTCATCAAATGGGTGGTACACCTCACTTCTGGATGGCCCGCTTAGACATTGGTCGTGCTGATCTTGATGTTCCAAAATCTTGGAATGCATTCATCGACTATAAATACTTTGAACATGGTTCATTCTTTGGCGGTAATGGTACTGGTGCTGTACCAGATCGTTATCTCGATGGTATTCGTAGCTTTACATTTGGTGCGGGCTATGTACCACGCAAGGATTTACTCCTTGAAGCATTCTATACATTTGATGCGAAGGGCACTAATAAACGAGATACTTTATATGGTAGTGAAAGCTTTAAGTTAGGCGATTATACAAGAATTCAAGGGACCTACAGGTTCTAATGTTCAGTCTGTAAATAGGCAGAAAGGTTACTAAAATGGAAAATTTAAATTATGTCATTCACTTGTTTCATAGTGGCGGGTATGTAATGTATCCATTATTACTCTTGTCTTTCATGGTTATCGCTATTGCTGTAGAACGGGCTTTCTTTTATCATAAGTATTCAGGTAAGACATTTGTTGTTACACATGCAGTCAATGAACTAGCAAAATTACAAAAGTGGGACGAAATTGATAAAGTAATCAAAGAAAACCCATCTATTGCAAGTCGCATTGCAGAAGCTGGTCTACATAATGCTTCTAGCGAAGAAGCAATGAAAACGGCCTTCGCTGATCAAATGGGTGTTGATGCGGTTGGTTTCCGTAAATATATGGATTACCTAAGCGCTACTGTTACAATCTCCCCACTATTAGGCTTACTTGGTACTGTTACAGGTATGATTGGTTCCTTTAGTATTCTCGATGCCGGTGCTGGTGCATCCGCTATTACTGGTGGTGTTGGTGAAGCCCTTATTGCCACAGCCTCTGGTTTGTGTGTAGCCATCATGGCATTTATTGTGTACACATTCTTTAGCCATCGTTTAGATTCTATTATTAATCAAATCGAAGGTATGTGTGTGAACATCGTTAGTGCTAAGCGAGAAGGGTGGAATTAATTATGAACCTACAAAGCTTTCGTATGAAAACAAAGCCTGAATTCATGATTATCCCAATGATTGATATTATTTTCTTCTTGTTGGTATTCTTCATGATGAATAGCTTACAAACAGTAGCTCAAAAAGCATTATCTGTACAATTACCACAAGCTACGAGTGCATCTGCACCGGCTCAGTTACCAGTTGTATTTACACTTGATGCGGAAGGGCATATTACAATTGATAACAATCCAATGAGTATTGATCAAGCAGAAGCTATGATTAAACAACGAATTCAAGAAAATCCTAACGCTAGTGTTATCTTACAAGCCGACAAACGTGCAGCTCATGGTCAAGTGGTAGCAATTATGGATATGCTAAAACAATCTGGTGTTAAACGCTTGGCTATTGCAGCTGAACAGAAAGGATAACTATGGGACTAGGCATATCATGGAAAAAAGCAGCCATTATATCCGCCGTAGTTCATCTAGTTGCTCTATTTATTGCAGTTATCTTTTTTGTAGTGGTTCCAGCGATTCAAGAAATGGAAACCTATGAAATCGACCTCACGCAAAGTGTGCTCGATGATGGCGGCAGTGGTCATGCCGGCGGTGGTGGCGGTAATAGGTCAGACCTATTCCCTAAACCATTATCGGCTGATGAAGTGGCGGCAAGAACAAAGGCTGTTGTAGCGAATATTGATCCATCTACTGCAACAGATATTCCTGATGCAGTAGATGTAGCCAAAAAAGGTGGCGAACATAAAGGTAATACCTCTGGCGATAATTCCGCAGGGGGTTCCGGCCCCGGACATGGTGGCGGCTCTGGCGGTGGTAACGGTACAGGCGTTGGCACTGGTAATGGCGATGGTCAAGGTCAGGGAAATGGCAACGGTAATGGCAATGGCAATGGTGATAGTCATGGTACGGTGAAAGCTGCATTTGATACGGAGGGATTCCGTGCAAGAGTGCAAAATAATGCACAAATGCCTTCCATGGCTTTAAAAAGAAAGTTACAAGGTGATGTAACTGTACAAGTTACATTAGATACAAATGGTAATCTTATTGGTCAAAGTATTATATCGTCTACAAATGAAATATTTAATGATGCGGCTATGTCTGCAGTAGTAGCTGCAACACCATATCAAAATCCAACAGGTGAAGATATTGATATCAATGTACCAGTTGAGTTTAGAGGTCATGAATCATCTGATGATGAGGACGAATAGAAGTATCTATGTGATAGACCTATCTATGAATTAAAGGAGATAATTATGAAATCCATTATTTTATATTCATCCCTCACGGGAAATACAAAAAGCGTAGCGGAAGCAATGGCTTCTGTAATGCCTGAAGGTACACCTTGCGTTCCTGTAAAGGAAGCGCCAGAGAATTTAGCTGATTATGACACTGTTTTCGTAGGTTTCTGGGTAGACCGCGGTACAGCAAATAAAGAAGCAGCCAAATTGATTGAAACCTTAACAAATCCTAACATCGTATTCTTTGCCACATTAGGTATGTATGCAGATTCTGAACACGCTCGTGAAAGTATTGAAAAAGCATCTGAATTACTACAAAATAAAGAATCCCTTGTAGATGGCTTCGTATGCCAAGGTAAAATTGATCCGAAAGTCATCGAAATGATGTATAAAATGTTCCCACCTGGATCTGCTCATGGTCAAAGCCCTGAACGCGATGCCTTACATAAAGCGGCTGAAACACATCCAGACGAACAAGACTTTGCAAATGCAAAAGAATTTACAAAATCTGTACTTGCAAAGTTGCAAGCCTAAACTGAAAGGGGATTGGAGTATGAGTTTAGCAAGTTTCTTTGAATCCATTCCGGAGAAACAACGCAATCTACAATTAGGTTTAGAATGCGATAATCCGATGAGTGGTGCATTCCCGCATAAACGGGTTGTTCATGCAGGGCTAAATGGTACCTTAGTTTCTCCAAAGGAAACACAAGCCGTTTGGGATACCTTAACGAATGGCACACCTAAAAAGGGTGAAATGCAATGCGCCTATATTCACATTCCGTTTTGTAAGACAAAATGCACATATTGTGGCTTCTTCCAAAACGGTACGAGTCAAAACGTAGAGGACCAATATATTGATGGTCTTGTTAGCGAGTTAAAACTAGCTAGTGAGCGTCCAAGATTAAAAGATGGTTTGATTCATGCTGTATTTATCGGCGGAGGCACACCAACATCGCTATCTCCAGCAAACTCTGAACGATTGCTAAAAGCAATTAAAGAGTATTTGCCACTAGCTAACGATTACGAGCTTACCTTAGAAGGACGTATTCACGATTTGATTCCTGAAAATCTTGATGTGTGGATGGCAAACGGCGTAAACCGCATGTCTATTGGTGTACAATCTTTCAACACAGAAGTGCGTCAAATGGTAGGCCGTCTAGATACGAAAGAAACCGTATTAGAACGTCTAGCAGCATTAAAGGCCTATGGTCAATGCTCTGTTGTTATCGACTTAATCTATGGTTTGCCTGGTCAAACTATGGAGGTTTGGGAACAAGATTTAGCTGATTTAGTAAGCTCAGGCGTAGATGGTGCTGACCTCTATCAATTAAATGTATTTGACGGCAGTGATCTTAATAAAGATATTGCAAACGGTAAGGTGCCAGCTGCTGCGACAACGGCTATGCAAGGGGATATGTTCGAATTTGGTCGCAAGTACCTTGATGAGCGCTCCTATCGCCGATTAAGCGCTGCTCACTGGAGTGCTAATAATCGTGAACGTAGCTTGTATAATATCTTGGCTAAAGCGGGCGTGCCTATGTTCCCATTTGGTAGCGGTGCCGGTGGTAATGTCGATGGGTACGGCATGATGTTACATCGTGCATTAACGCCATACGAAGATATGGTTAGCCGCGGTGAAAAACCATTCATGGCTCTTATGAAACAAAGTGAGTTACAACCCGTCGTAAATCAAGTGGTAAGCCAACTTGAACAAGGATTCCTCAATATTATGAGTTTGGTAGCACTAGATCCAAGACTAGAAGAATTAAATTGGCTCTATAAATTATGGGAAGAGCGTGGCCTCATAGCTTACAATGGATTGCTTTATAAATTGACTGCAGCTGGTGAATTCTGGACGGTAAATCTTACACAAAGTACCTTGGAGGCTGTGGAGTATATCATGACTGGTAAAAACTCCTTCGCTATGGAAGCGGTGGCCGCCCAAGATACGAAAACAACGTCTAAAGATAATCATAATCAAGAGGTACGTGGTATTGGTCAAGGTAAAGCTAATATTTCCGTACCAACAGATGAAGATTCCGAAGCACAACGCAAGGAAGCCCTTATCGCTAAGGCAAAAGCAGAAATTGCGAAAAGTGGTGCATCTGGTGAGTCAGCAGAGCGAATGGTACAGGCTATGTACAATTTGAGTGCTGATGAAATTGAATATATGATGGAACGTATGATGTCTTAACCTGTTATATTACACCTTATATCTAACAACCTTTCTCACACACAACATATACTAAATAAGACAAACTACGTGACATACAGTACACTTTGTACTACAAAGTAGCCCCAGACCATGGTCTGGGGTTTACTTTTTATAAGGTGAAAGGTATTCTGTAACTATAAGAAGTAATATTGTTGTATGAATAGTTATGTTTTCGGAGTTAGGAGATTAGTATGAGTACATTTCCTCAAAAACATATAGATATTGTTGGCATAGGTGCCAGTACATTAGATCGATTTATTGTCGTCGATCATTATCCTACAGGCCGTGAGGTACAACAAGTCGTATCGTCTACTACAGATGGTGGTGGGCCAGTGGCTACAGCACTAGCAGTGGCAGGAAAATATGGTGCTCGTACCGCTATGATTGATAGCATTGGTGATGACATGGTAGGTCGTCATATATTAGATGACTTTGAAAAATACAATGTTAATACAGAGGCAATTCAAGTTGAACGCGGTGCTAACAGCGGTGTGGCAACAATCCTCGTAAAACAGAGTACTGGTGAGCGTGCTGTATTTTTTGAACGGTCTACTGCAACTGAGCCTGAGTTTTTAGATACCCATAAGCAGCTGATAGGATCTGCCTATATTCTGCATATCAATGGTCGACATCGCCAACTCATGCGCTCTGCTATGACTGTTGCAAAAGAGGTAGGCACTATTATTTCTTTAGATGGTGGAGCTCAGCGTTACGATGAAGACATGAAGCCTATTACTGAAGCCAGTCATATCGTTATCGTAGCTCGTGATTATGCTGAAAAATATACGGGTACAACTAATTTAGAAGAGGCTTGTCGTATCATTCATGAACGAGGTGCATGTATTGCAGGTGTTACAGATGGTGCTAATGGCAGTTATTTTGTATGGCCTGACGGAACATCTTATCGATGTGAGCCATTTACTCAAGCTACCGTAGTAGATACAACGGGGGCTGGGGATAGCTTTCATGGGGCTTTTTTAGCTAATTTAGTACATACAATTAATCATATGAAGGGGCAAGACGCAACTTCGACGACTAAGCATGACCGTGCATCTATACATGCTGTAGAGTTGCTAAAAGCTTGCGCGCATTCCGATTTAGAGAAGGCTGCTATTTTTGCATCTGCAGTAGCTTCTTTAAATACACAAGGCATAGGCGGGCGCAGTCCACTACCAACGTTAAAGTCAGTGCAGGAACTAATAGGATAGGACTATAGTTATGTGGAAAAATACTTCAAAAAATCAAGTTCAGCAATATATGCAACAAAATCCTTATCGCCTATTAGCCCTTAGCTTTTTTGCTACCATGACTATAGGGACGATATTACTCATGTTGCCCATATCACATGCTCAAGGCCATAGTACAACGCTTGTAGATGCAGCTTTTACCGCAGTATCTTGTGTTTCTGTAACAGGATTGTCAACAGTAGATACCTATCATCATTGGTCCTTGTTTGGCAAAATTATCATGGTAATCCTTATCCAATTAGGTGGTTTAGGGATTGTTTCTTTTACCACCATTATTGCTCTAGTATTAGGGCGACGGGTAGGTCTGAAAAATCGCGTGCTCTTGTCAGAGGATGTAGGGCAAGATGGTATGAAAGGGCTTTTACACATTACGAAGAAGCTAACCATTTATACCTTTTGTGTCGAAATAATTGGTGGTATTATCTATACCATTCAGCTATATCCCTATATTGGGGATGCTGCTTTATATACGGGGATTATGCAATCTATTTCCAGCTTTTGTAATGCAGGATTTATATTCTTTGATAATGATTTACCTTATGCTATGGTGGGTGATGTATTATTTAATATGAATACAATGGCCCTTATTGTAATAGGTGGTTTTGGTTATCTTGCAACTTTTGATATTTGGTCGCATCGCAAGCTACGACGCTTTGTAGATTTAAAACTACATACAAAAATAATGTTAGTTGGTACAACGGCGCTCATCCTTTTAGGGACGATTATTTTCTTAGGGGTTGAGTGGGCGAATCCCAAAACGTTTGGCCCTTTACCTATATGGAACAAGGTCATGGCATCTCTGTTTCAATCGATTACACCTCGTACAGCGGGGATTGCAACTGTAGATTATAATGATTTACATCCAATTACACTGTTTATTACCATCATTTTTATGTTTATTGGGGCAGGTCCTAACTCTACAGGGGGCGGTGTTAAGATTAGTACTATTGCCGTCGCTTTTCTAGCATCGCGTACATTATTTAATAACCGTCCTGATACAGAGGTTTTTGAACGTCGTATTTCGTTGGTTACTGTACTTAAGGCAAATGGGATAATCTTTTTATCTATCCTTCTTGTTTTACTTGCTACTTGTTATTTGGCTTGGGATGAGCCATATGACTTTATTCGACTGCTTTTTGAGGTAACTTCTGCCTTTGGGACCGTAGGTCTTACAACGGGTATTACACCTGATTTATCTGAAAGTAGTAAATGGGTGTTAATGCTTGTCATGTTTACAGGTCGTGTAGGGGTTATGACTGTTATTGGTACTTGGGCGCTAAGAACGGCACCGACTAAACCAATTAGCTATGCAGAAGAGCGTGTATTGTTATAAAAATAGATTAGATTGAATATAAAAGGAGGCATATATGAAACATAAAACGATAGCAGTAATAGGTCTTGGTCAATTTGGTGGCACTGTTGCCAAGATG
>NZ_UQYC01000047.1 GCF_900545205.1 uncultured Veillonella sp.
GGCATAAATGAGTCAAAAATTTCTCAAAATTTAATTGACAAATGTCCTTTCAGAAAATATACTTATAGTAGTTTAAAACATATTTTGGAGATAGGATTTAAAACCCATCGTTGAGGTGGAATTAACTTGCATAAAAGTAGAATATGTTTTCTTATTAGTATTAGTTGGCCTACGTAGGCCCCTAGGAGGATTATTATGAGTAAAGATGTGGAAAATAAAAATACCCATGATCACAGCCATGGCGAACATCATCACCATCATGATCATGACCATCATCATGACCATGATCACTGCCATTGTGGCGGTCACCATCACGATCACGACCATGATCACCATCATGACCATGACCATAGTCATGGCAAAGCGTTGCCTACGGATAAATGGGTGCCACACACTCATGAACCAGGGGTACCTCATGAACATGGCGTAAACGACTACATGAAAGCCGTTGCAGAATATCGTAAAACTTGGCCTACAAAACAAGATGTTATCGAACAAACACCAGATCCAGCTGTACGCGAAATGATTCTTCGCATGGAGCAAATTGGTTGCGATACAGTATTTGACCGTTTCGATAAACAACAACCACAATGTACTTTCGGTATTGCAGGCGTATGTTGCCGTATCTGCTTCATGGGTCCATGTAAAATTACACCTAAGAGCCCTCGCGGTGTCTGTGGTGCTGATGCTGACCTTATCGTAGCTCGTAATATGACACGTGCTGCTGCAGGTGGCTTGACTCAACATGGTGCGCATGCTCGTGAAATCTTGATTTCTTTGAAAGCTGCCGCTAATGACCAATTGGATATTCCAATTATGGGTGAAGAAAAAATTCGTACTGTATGTAAAGCTTTCAACATCCCTGAAGAAGGCCGTTCCTTAAAAGAAGTGGCTAATGACTTGGCAGATGTATTGCTCGAAGATTTGAGCCGTGCATTGCCTGGCGAATATAAAACAATTACAGCGTTAGCTCCAGCTGAACGTCGTGAAGTATGGAAAAACTTGGATATCTTGCCTATTTCTGCGTATAATGAAGCATTTGATGCATATCATCGTACATGCGTAGGTACAGATGGCGATTGGGAAAGCAATATGAAACAATTCTTGCGTTGTGGCCTTGCTTTCACATTCACTGGCGTAGTGGCAGCGGACATCGCAACAGATGCATTATTCGGTCTTGGTGGTCGTCGTACATCCAAAGTTAACATCGGTGCTTTGAAAAAAGGTTATGTTAACATCGCTGTTCATGGTCACTTGCCAACATTAGTATCCCAAATTTGTAAAATTGGTGCCTCTGAAGAGTACTTAGAAAAAGCGAAAGCTATCGGTGCTAAAGGTATCCAATTCTACGGTATCTGCTGCTCTGGTTTGTCCAGCATGTACCGCTACGAAAACGTTATTCCATTGTGTAATGCTATCGGTGCGGAACTTGTACTTGGTACAGGCGCTCTTGATTGCTGGGTAGCTGACGTTCAAGACGTTTACCCTGCTATCATGGACGTAGCACGTTGCTTCAACACAAAAGTTATTACTACATCTGATGCAGCTCGTTTACCAGGTGCAGAACACATCGGTTACGATCACCATCACACTAACTTGTCTGAAACAAAAGCATTGGCTCGCAAAATCTTGGATCGCGCTCTTGAAGCTCATGAATTGCGTAAAGGTATGCCTGTATTCATTCCGCCATACGAAATCACTGCTGAAGTTGGTTTCTCTCCAGAATCCACTGTTAAACATTATGGTTCCTTCAAACCATTGGCAGAGGCTTTAAAATCTGGTAAAGTTCGTGGTATCGTAAACGTAGTAGGTTGTTCCAACCCTCGCGTTATCTACGAAAAAGCAACTGTAGATATCGTTGATACACTTATCAAAAACGGCTGTATCATCTTAACAAATGGTTGTGCATCCTTCCCATTGATGAAACTTGGTTACTGTAATACAGATGCTATTAAGAAATGTAGCCCTGCATTGCAAGAGTTCTTGGGCGATGATCAACCACCAGTATGGCATGTTGGCGAATGTGTAGATAATGCTCGTTCTTCCGGTATCTTTGCTGGTATTGCAGGTGAATTAGGTCTTAACTTGCCACAAATGCCATTTGCAATGTCTAGCCCTGAATGGTCTAACGAAAAAGGTATCGATGCATCCCTTGGCTTCCGCTTGATGGGTATCAACTCTTACCACTGCGTTGAGCCACCTACACAAGGCTCTGATGCTGTTACAAAATGGCTTAAAGAAGACACTAAGGACATCTTAGGTTCTGTTATGTATGTAAATACTGATCCTGCTAAAGTAGCTGAAAAAATCTTAGCTGATATCGATGCTAAACGCGCTGCTTTAGGTTGGGCTGAAGTAAAATAGTTTATCTTTTGATAGATAATAATTTGTAGTTAAGTATAAAAACACCCTCTATAGATCTTATAGTTATTATGACTATTAGAATTAAGAGGGTGTTTTTTATTGTTTGTGGATAGATTTTTTACTAGTCTTGTATTAGCCGTAGTATAATGTACTAATTGTTTTAGACCTACTAAAGTGTGATGGTTTCACCATCTTCAGGCACTGCTACATGGCTTTCAATGTTGTTGCCTTTGATAAATTTGCGCACATCCTCACGGCTTGTTGCTGTGTGATTAACTGTATCCATGTGAACCGCAATAATTTTTGCCTCTGGTTTGCGTACCACCATGCGGCCAATATCTTTTGTACCCATAATAATACTATCTTCAAAGCCTAAAATTTGAGCATATCCAGTGTTCATAATAATAACGTTAGGGTCGAAGCGAAGGAGGGCCTTCTCTACATCACTTGTCCAAACTGTATCGCCTACAAGGTACACAGTTGGTTCGTCTGCTGCTTCAAAAATAACACCCATCGCATCGCCTGCTAATGGTGCGAGAACTGGATTTGCATACATTTCTAGAGTGCCGTGGGAGCCACCTGTTTTTCTTAATGTGATACCATTAAACTCTAGACTTTCAAAAATGATACGTACATCATTAAAGCCTTGTGAAGTAATAAGTTCTTTGTCCGCTGTATTTTGTACAAAAATAGGAAGTGATTTTGGAATAGCATTAATTGCCGTTTCATCCCAATGGTCAAGATGTGTGTGTGTAACTACCACTGCAGTTACATTGCTTAATAGATTGTCCATTGATAGAGGTAAATCAACCATAGGCATTCTTTGTTGATAGTTAAATGTCCCTTCAAAGCCAGGATAAGTATCTTTTGGTGCTAAAAATGGATCAATAAGGAATGTTGTATTTTTTATTGTTAATTTTCCTGTAGCATTTCGAATGTGAGTATATTGTGTCATAGTTATCTCCTTAATTAAATTATTGTCGATTTAATTGAATAGATTATTATTTGTAATCTCTAGAACTAGTGTACCTTGTTTTGTTATACTAGTCTCAACAATAATTAACACTATGTTTATTAATAGACACATTGTATAAAAGTGTCTATATTGGAGGTTATATGATAACTCGAAAAGAAATGACACGTATGTTGTTAAAAGAAGGCTTGCTTAGTTGTTTAGCAAACAATTCTTTTGAGTCTGTAACAGTAACATCGTTGTGTAAAGCTTCGGGTATAACTCGTTCTACTTTTTATTTACACTATAGTAATATCATGGAAATTGTTGATGATTTAGTGGATGATGCAATCGCTTATTCAAAGCCAGGAATGGTAGATAACAACAATTTACAAACTATAGCTAACACCTTATCAGCTGCTTCTAATTCTGTTTCGTTGAGAGAAGCATACGATTCTATTTTTGATAGATTGCCTTTATGTCAGCGTATTATACGACATAAAAAGTATTTACCTTTATTTTTAGATGAACAAATTTCAGAATATGTATTACAACGCATTATAGAACGTGAAAAAGATCGGCAAGGGCTCGTTATAGCAGAATCTCTTGGTATTTCGTTTGATGTTGGGGTATCTGTTTTTGTATTTTTAGTACACGGTCTATATGCTGTTAATAAACAATATAAGTGGTCTCAGAGCGATGAGTGGTTAGAAGCTCAGAAAATTATTTTTGAACTAGTTTATCGTGGATTACAAAGTAGATAGAATTTATACACGTTTATATTTTGAGATTCATTAAAGTTTTATACAACGAAAAAAGGACTCCAACTGGAGTCCTTTTTTCATGTAAGGGGAGTGTTAGTATTAATATCAAATGAACCATGTATTTAAACAAGTAGTAGGTTTGGGGTTAGTAATACTTGTCGGGAGATAAATACACGTATGGTAACCAGGGAATTGTTACCTCTATTTATCATTTGACATTGTCATTATAAGAACAAAAAATGAGTTGAAAATGAAATTTTTTAAGAAATTTCTTTTAATTTCTTGAAATTCTAAAAAAGATAATAATTAAGTTTAATTATTGTTGATAAATATGGGACAATTTTGGTATTATATATAAAGGAGAAGTTGTATATTTTATAAAGGTTTAATGGCTATTAAAGTTTTATAAAGTATACAGCTCTTAGGCATGAGAGGAGCAGTCATATGAGGAAAATATTAACCATATTGTCCCTTTTGTGGCTACTCAGTATAGGGGGGACCGCTAACGCAACGGACTGGTATTATGTTGGACCAGATGCGTCAGGAAACCAATTATTTATTGACAATGACAGTGTTCAAAAAAGTGATTATGATGCGCTTTTGTGGCTGCGGGTCAATGAACTGGGTGGCGACGAATTGCGATATAAAGTGTATATAAGTAGATATAATCGTACCATGGAAACGTTAAAGGTAGATGCGTACATGGCAGACGGTACACCTTATGAAAATGTAGAGTATAATGAAAACCCAGAACCTATTGAAGGCAATACAAATGGTCAAGCCATTTATAATTTATTATGGCATTAAAAGAACCATCTAGCACAGCAAACTAGATGGTTCTTTTTTATATGTGTAAAAAATTTATAAATCTTAGGAATATTTTTTATATACAACATTCTCAAATGAGAATGGTATATACGAAAATTTAAACTTGGGCAGAATTGCGACTTAGCTCCAAGTCTTGAATCATTTGGAGATCGTCTTGTGGAGAGCGACCACCAGTTGTTAAGTAGCCACCAACCATGATGCCGTTAAGACCACCTTTTAAAGCATAAGCTTGTAAGTCACGAAGATTTACTTCACGACCGCCAGCTGTACGAATCAATGCGTTTGGCAAGATGAAACGGAACACAGCGAAGGTACGTAAAATATCTAGAGGACGTAATGCTTTATTATTTTCAAATGGTGTACCTTTAACAGGATTTAAAATGTTGAGTGGTACAGAGTCAATATGCAAACGTTTAAGCTCGAATGCCATCTCTACGCGTTGTTCTAATGTTTCATTAAGACCGAGGATGCCGCCAGAGCAAACTCGAATACCTGCTTTTTGAGCATTATCGATAGTAGACATTTTATCTTCGTAGGAATGGGTTGTACAAATATCTGGGAAGTGACTAGGCGCTGTTTCGATATTGGAGTGGTATCGAGTTACACCCACTTCTTTTAATTTGAGAGCTTGTTCGTAAGTTAACAAACCAAGAGAACAGCAAATTTCGAGACCTACTTCGTTTTTAATACGGTCTAATACGCGAATGATTTGGTTAAATTCGTTTGGGTTATTAGTATTACGACCACTCGTTACGATAGAAAAACGAATAGCGCCTGCTTCTTTAGCTTTGCGCGCCGCATCGAGGATGCTTTCATCATCCATGAACGGATATACTTGAACACCTGTTTCGTGATGGGCAGATTGGGCACAGAATTTACAGTTTTCAGGACATTTGCCAGATCGTGCATTTACAATGGCGCATACATCCACGGAGTTGTCATTGAAATGCTGGCGAATTTTATCGGCCATAGCAAGTAAAATCATAGTGTCATCATCTGAAGTATGAATCAGCTCGATTGCTTCTTTCTTAGTGATTTCGCCGCCGTTCATAATGCGGTTGGCAATAGTAAGGATTTTTTCGTATGTACCCACTTGGGTTGATTGTTGATCTGTAGGCAAAGCCATAATAGCCTCCAAGAATTGTTAACTTAATAAAAACATAAAATATTGACAATTTGATTGTAAACGTTCGTGTATAAATTGTCAACTTAATGTATTTTTAAGTTAACAAAAATGTCGCAGTAGGTTTTAGACTATTTTGAATACAGGTAAGGCCTATAGTTTGAATCTAATGGGAGATACTATATTTTAGTATCTATTTTGATAGATTGATTGATAGTTATTTTTAAGTAATCTTTACTGTTTTGTAGTATAATAAAATATTGTAATTACTATATATAACTATAATAAAAGTACTAATACAAGGAGTGGATATAGATGCAGCCATTTCGATTTATACACTGTGGTGACCTGCATTTAGGGGCACCCTTTCAATATGCTACAGGTATTAGCCGCGCCGTTGATCGCGCCGTGAGCGAAGCTACCTATGTAGCCTTTGATGCAATTATTGACACTGCTATTGATGAGCATGTTCATGCGGTTGTCATAGCTGGTGATATTTATAATAGCGAAGATCATAATTTAGAGGCACAGGTGCGATTTGTGCGCGCCATGTATCGCTTGGCGGAACATCGCATTGCAGTATATATGGTGCAAGGTAATCATGACCCTGCTGAAAGCTGGAAGGCGCAACTGCAAATGCCAGATAATGTGCATGTATTCTCTAGTGAACAAGTACAACGTTTCCCATTAATTGTTAACAATATAGAAATTGGTGGCGTTTACGGTATTAGCTGTGGCCATGGTAATGAAAGCGACAATTATGCGCGCCAATACCGCGCCTTTGAACGAGATGAGTTTTCTTTGGCTGTCATGCACGGCACAGTCGGTTCTAGTGTAGGCTCTGAAAACCATAATGTGACCGGCCCGTGCAGTTTAACTGATCTAGCAGAGGCGGCTATGGACTATTGGGCGTTAGGACATATTCACAAATCTCAAGTTCTTAGCGAGGAACCTCTTGTTGTCTATTCCGGTAATCCCCAAGGTTTACACCGCAAGGAAATAGGCCCTAAGGGGTGCTATCTCGTCTCTGTATCTCATAATGGTCATTGTGAACCTCGTTTCATTGAAACAAGTGCAATCCGTTTTGAAGAAATCAAAATTGATATTGCAGGCATGAAAACGGAAGCAGAATTCTTAGAAATTTTACGCCATAAAAAAGAGAATCTGCGTAAGCAACATAAGAAAAATATCTTGCTTTCCATTGTTCTCGTAGGTACAGGTCCATTGCATCGTTTATGTACACAAGAAGGTGTGCGCAAATTATGGTTGCAAGAGTCTCAAAGTGAAGAGAAAAGCAAGTCTATATTGGTTATGCCTTATCGCATGATGTGCAATACGCGACCTAGCATTAATTTGGCTGAACGTAGATTGTTATCCGATGTGGTAGGGGATTATTTACGCGCCTATGATGATATGGTTGATGGCAATGCGGTACAGACGGTACGTCAAATTTTGGCAGAACGACCTGAGTTTAAACGCTTAGGTGTATATGCCGATTTGTTAAGTGATGAATTATTGCTTCGCGCCTTGAAGCGCTGTGAAATTGAAGGTGTTACTGTATTGATGGGGGCTAACGATGAACATTAAACGCATACGATTTGATGAATTTGGCCCGTATCGCGACTGGTCTTTTACTACGGGAAATCATGGTGTTCAGCTCATGTATGGCCCTAATGAAAGTGGCAAAACCTCCTTGCTTGAAGGGATGCGCACACTTCTATTCGGCGGTACTCATAAGGCTTATGGGCCTATGACGGGTGCCCTCGATGTAGAGCGTAATGGTGAAAGCTACTACATTGGTCGTAAGGGTAAACAACTAGACTTTTACAGTCCTGGAAATCCAGCCATTCATGAGGAGCCAGCTCAACACTGGTGGCATGGTATCGACAAAAAGACATATAACCGCATTTTTGCATTGACTCTTGATGATTTGCAAGGCCTCGATGTTCTACAAGAGGTAGAGGTTCGGTCTCGTTTCTTCGGCGCTGAAGGGGGCGAGCATTTAGGTTCGGTCGTAAAAGATGTGGAAAAAGGCGCTACTGATCTATTAGTAGCTTCCTCCAATGGTAAACGGCGCATCAATGTGTTGATGGATGAGCTTAAAGAAAATCGTCAAAAGTTAAGCCATTTAGCCGAACATGAAACGCAATATGTAGAATTGCAAAAAGCCTTTCACAGTACGGAACAGACTGAAGCAGAATTACAAGGTCAGTTGCAAGAGTGGAAGGAATACCGCGATGGTATAGACGTTGTATTGCGCGCATGGGATACGTATCGCCGTAGCGAAGAAGCGCGTATGCATATGCAACAGTACAATAGTGAGCTTGCCTTGAGTCGTGATGAGTTCCTTCGCATCGATGAGGAAATCAAACGAGCTCGAGACAATATGCAGTTGTGGCAGGAAAAGGAAGCGGCCTTGATGCCAGCTAACTTTAGCCCGGATAGTCCATTTGGTACGTATGGTCAAGATATTGAAGACCTTATTCAACAAGGTGCCAAGTGGGAACAATTGCGCCGGGAGTGTGAAGAAGGGGATGCGTATATCTTTAAGGTACGAGAACAATTAGAGTTTTCTCGTTCTATGCATTCTGCGTGGCGTGATGATGAGCCGATGGCTGACGATGTGAATTGGTTTGAAGGAGAGCGCTTAGCAAGTCGCTTGCGCACTGCTAAAGATCAATTATTACATTGGCAAGATCGCAAGCCTGCTGAGGCTTCTGATGATTTGCCAGTAGCCAATCTCGACGGAGCATCGTTACCAAATTACAGCGAAGAGGATTTGGCGAAAAAAGAGCATCTCGAACGTGAACTAGAGCTTATCTTGATGGATATTGATCGAGTTACAGAAAAACGGGATAGCTATGGTCCTGATGCACAACCGAGTAATTTGCCAAAGTGGTTACAACGCATTAGTGGCGTAGCTGCAGTGATTGGCGTTTTACTCGTATTAGCAGGCTTATTAGTATTAGAGTCTGTACTCTATACGATTGGCGGCTTTATACTATTAATCCTATCTATGGCATTGTTCTGGTATGCTACATGGAGACGTCATAACGGCAATTCCGATGTGTCTAAACTGAATTATGAGTTACAAATCTTGTCATCTCGTAAATCTGATGTAGAACATCAGTTAGAGGCGCTTGTGAAAGCCGCAACACCTGTGGTGAGCCCAATTCCATCCATAGAGGGTGCAGCACATCTTGATCGTTGGGTCCAAGAAGGTCATACGTTGCAAGCTATTTATGATGAAGCCCTTGCAGCTTGGCAGAATTGGTTGCCTCAAGGTGCGGCGAAGAGTCTTAACGAAGATGATTTCTTCGGTCTCAAACAAGAGTACGATCAGTACCATGAACAGTTACGTACTATTGAAGGTTATGAAAAGCGCTTAGCAGAGCACAAAGAGGGCTTACGCGTTATTGAAGACCAAGCCATGACATTGTGGTATAACCTTGGTGTTGAGGCTCCTGTATCTCCTACAGAGTTAAAACGTATTTATAACCAATATAAAAACTTCCAACAAAATAAAATTGTATGGGAACAAAAGGAAGCACAACGTAAAAGCTTCCGCAATGAGTACGATAATTGGCACCGCAAAGAAAAAGAATTGCTACTTCGTCAACAAGAGCTCTTGCACAAGGCTGGTATGGAAAGCTCCAACGAGTATCGTCAACATCTTATTGATGAAGATCAATACAAGCAATGGCAAACTATTTACAAACAAAGTCAGGTTCAGTTAGACTTACTAGCGCCTGATGCGGAGAATAGAGATTTATTCTATCGTCGCTTGCGTGAAGGCAATAAGGATAATTGGCTTGATGAATTGGCGCATTCTGAACGAGAAATAGCATCCATTGAAGACAAGTTGGCAATATTATATGAGCGCCGTGGTCAAATTGTGGAGTCTATGCGTGCCCTAGGTTCTGACCAAGAGCAACACCAAATGCTTCAAGAGCGTGAAGCGTTACAAAATGAACTGGAATCTGCTCTCGAAGATTGGGCTACTCAAGTGTTGATGAGCCACTGCATGGATAAGGCTCAACAGTCCTATGAGCAAGAAAAACAGCCTCATATGTTAGAGCTTGCATCTTCTTATATAGAACGTTTGACTGGCGGTATCTATACCTTTGATATCCTCGGGATCAACGAAGGCGTAGCACTGGTTAGTGGCAATGGAGAACGCTTAGAACTTAAGTTCTGGTCTAGTGGCTTAGCCGACCAAGTATACTTGGCATTGCGCCTAGCATTAGCTAAGGTATTCTCTTACCAAGTTGAATCTTTGCCAATTATCCTAGACGATATTCTTGTGCGCTTTGATGAAAACCGTCAACGTAGTGCGTTAGAATTATTAGCAGAAATAGGCAAGAACCAACAAATCTGGTTATTCACGTGCCAACGTTCTGTATTTGATATGGCTCAATCTATTACAGGCATTGATTGCCACAGATTGAGTCGCAATTAAACATTGATTGCCATTGATTAAGTCGTAACTAAATTGAACCCCTGTGAAGGTGTTTAGCTTTCACAGGGAATATTCATAGTGATGATATATGTGATGTAACTAAAGTAACTGTTTTAGTTATCATAGTGTGTTAGTATAAATTAGAAAGAAAGGGGTTGAGTACTTGAATACAGCATATTTAGATATGATCCAAGGGAAGAACCCTGGTGTAACACCTGTATGGTATATGCGCCAAGCTGGTCGTAGCCAAGCGGAGTACCGTAAAATTAAGGAAAAATATACGCTCTTTGAAATTACAAAAGAGCCTGAGTTGTGTGCTCGTGTTACGGAACTGCCTGTAAAAGAATACGGTGTGGATGCGGCGATTCTTTACAAGGATATTATGAGTCCTATGGTGGGAATGAATGTAAAGGTAGAACTCAAGGCTGGTGTGGGCCCTGTGTTTAATACACCGATTCGCTCCATGGCTGATGTAGATAAATTAGATACCTTTGATCCTACAAAGGTAGATTATATTGGAAAAACTATTACACTGTTAACTTCTGGCATGCTCGACGTACCTCTCATTGGGTTCTGTGGCGCACCATTTACAATTGCGTCATACCTTATCGAAGGCGGTCCAACAAAGAATTATAATAAGACTCGTGGCATGCTCATCGGTGCGCCTGATGTGTGGAATGCATTGATGACAAAGTTAGCGGATATGTCCATTGAGTACTTGTCCATGCAAGCCGAAGCAGGTGCGAATGCGCTACAAATCTTCGATTCTTGGGTAGGCGCTGTGAATGCGGACCAATACAAACAAGGGATTTATCCTCATATGGAACGCATTATTAAGACTGTAAAAGAACGATATCCTCATTTGCCTATGGCAATGAATGGTGTTGGTACCGATCATCTCGTATCTATTTGGTCTCATTTGCCATTGGATGTAATCGCTCTTGATTGGCGTAGCTCCATCGTTATGGCTAATGAACGAGGCGTAACACAAACGGTACAAGGTAATCTCGATCCAGCCTACTTATTCGCTGATGAAAAAACATTAGCTCACGAAGTGGATCGCATCTTACTTGATGGTGTTCGTTATGGCCGTCATATCTTTAACTTAGGTCATGGCGTATTCCCAGAGGCAGATCCTAAAAAGCTTCATTGGCTTACAGACTATGTACATGAACGTAGTCGTGAACTATGGGCTCAAGAGGGCTAAACTAGTGAACATTGAGAAAAAAGGATTATTATTTTTATCCTATGGTAGCCCTTCAAGTAAGGATGATTTAGTGCCATATATGACGAGTATTCGTCATGGTCGTGTACCCACCGATGTTGAGGTTGCTAACCTTACACGTCGCTATGATGCAATTGGACAATGGTCCAATGTAGAATTACAAACAATGGCAGAGCGTCAATATGAAACATTGATTACATTGTTACCATCTATGCCAACAGCTATTGGCTATCTTCATATGAAACCTTCGATTGCTGATGCAGTAGATGCATTGGTTCAACAAGGCGTAGAACACATCGTTGCTATCGTAACGGCTCCATTTTTTACGTCTCTTGGTACAGGGGCCTATGAGAAGCAAGTACAAGCTGCAATTGGTAACCATCAGGGTGTAACCTTTGATGTGATTCGCTCCTGGTGGGATCAACCATCATTCATGGAATATTGGGTAAAAGCCGTTTCGGATTGTATCAATGCTACTAACGATGTATTTGTAATTTTTAGTGCTCATAGTATACCGCTTATTAATAGCCATAATGGAGATTCTTATGCGTTAGCCTTAGAGGAAAGTGCCCGAGAAATCGCAGAACGTTGTGGTTTATCTAATTGGTCTGTGGCTTGGCAGAGCGCGGCCCCACATGGTCAATGGTTAGGTCCTACCGTAGAAGAGGCCATCAATCAAGCTCTACGTAATGGTGCGATACATATCGCCTTTGTACCATTTGGCTTTGTCAGCAATCATGTAGAGGTGTTGTACGATAATGATGTAGAGTGCAAAGAACTCGTTGATGCTGGCGGCGCTGTATATATGCGTGCAGAAATGCCGAATTGTGATGAAACATTCTTGCAAGCGATGGCGAGTGCAATAATAGAAAGGATTCATTCGTGAATGTAACAATAGTGGGCGGTGGCCTAACCGGATTGACAGCGGCTTATTATTTAGGCCATGCAAAGCCGGAATGGACCATTACTCTTTATGAACAAGCACCACGATTTGGTGGGAAAATACAAACACAACGCGTCGATGACTTCGTGGTAGAGCTCGGACCTGATTCCTACTTAGGCCGTAAAACGGAAATGACGGATCTAATTCATGATCTCGGCTTAGGTGACACCCTTGTATCGAATGAAACGGGGCAAGCCTTTGTATATGACAAGGGTTCCATACATCCTATTCCAGGGGGCTCTATCATGGGCATCCCTACGGAAATGATGCCTTTTGTGAAAGCAACGCTTATTTCTTGGCCTGGTAAATTACGAGCTGGTTTAGATTACTTTAAAAAGCCATACCAGCTAGATAAAAATGGAGATGTATCCATTGGTCATTTCTTTCAATACCATTTAGGTCAAGAAATGATGGATAAGCTCATCGAGCCTCTATTAGCGGGGATCTATGGCGGCGACATTTATAAAATTAGCTTGTTATCTACATTCCCTCATTTTATTCAAGTAGAACAAAAATACGGGAATATGGTAAAAGGCATGATGGCTGCTAAGATGGGCCACTCTAAAGCGGGGGTTACTAAAGCGGCTAAAGGTGCCGTAGCTGAAGGCGACGTACCGCGTGCTGGTAAAGGGACTATGACAGACCGTCAATTTGAAAGCCATGAAGCAAAGGCTAGTCAAACTGCATCTACGAATAATAGTTCAAACAGTTCTGGCCATGCCACAAATACTAGTCCATACCGACAAACTAGTAAGGTTCAAGCGGATATGGCGAGTCGTAAGGGGACTGCTGCTCAATCTGGTATGTTTCGCCAGTTAACAGGCGGCCTTGAAAGCGTTATTACCGCTATTGTTGAGGCTATGCCTAGTAATGTGCACTTGTATACAGGTACGCTAGTTTCTAATATTCGATATGTTGAAGGTATGTATGCTATCGATGTGGAGAACTCTGGAAACGATGCTTGTGGCTGTCAGTCTCATTCTAAAACTATTAGAACTGCGTCTATTAATGCTGAGAACAGGGTAGAAGCTAGTGATTCTACTACAGATTCAGCTATAGAGGTACTCCTTGATAAAGCTCCTGCTATGGCGGATCATGTGATTATCGCGACACCGCCTGCCACATATACGCAATGGTTTAAGGATGATTCGGGTTTTGATTTCTTGCGCTCCATGGAGCAGTCTAGCTGTGCTATTGCTATTATGGCCTTTGATAAAGCTACATTTAATGGTGATTTAAAAGGTTCTGGCCTTTTGATTACACGTAATACAGATACGCCTCTTACAGCGTGTACTATTCTTAATCAAAAATGGCCTCAAACAACGCCTGACGATAAAATCGTATTGCGCGTCTTTATTGGAAAACCTGGCAATGATGTAGTAGAGCATCTCGATGATAAGGAACTTTCAGAGTTAGCAGTAAAAGAAATTCAACGCATTATGAGTTTCTCCACGCAACCAGAATGGGTGCGCATCAATCGTCTCATTCACTGTATGCCGCAATATAATGTGGGACATCGCGCAGGGATTACAGCAGTGCGTGAACATGTGGCAAAACACTATCCAAATTTACATCTCATTGGTACACCATTTGATGGCATCGGTATTCCTGATGGTGTGAAGCAAGCGAAAGAACTCGTAGAGTCTATTGCAGAGAGCAATTGAAAATTAATATTAATAAATAATTATAAGAAAAGGCTCCATATGCTATAATAGTATATGGAGTCTTTTCGATTCTTAGAGTAATAGAAAGATATTCTTTAAATATAATCACCATAGATAGGAGTGATCACAATGGGAAAAGCAATCCCTACAGTAGAAGGTTGGCATAGCCAACACATGGTCTTTGCCATGGATTTCAGTGCATGGAACTGCTTTACAGCTGAAGAAAAAGCAGAAGCGCGCAACGAATTAAAAGCATTTTTAGCGGATCTTGAAGCTAAACATCAAGCTAAAGAAGGTAGCTATGCATTCTATGATTGTAATGGCGCAAAAGGGGACTTAATCCTATGGATTCTTGGTCCATCCCTTGAATACTTGGCACAAGTAGAACGCAAATTCCGTCGTTTGGCTATTGCAAGCGTATTAGTGCAAACATATTCTTATACATCTGTAACAGAAGTAAGTGCTTACGTTAAAGCTAAACTCGATACAGAAGAAGTTAACCAAAAACTATACCCTCATGTACCTCGTGACAAATACATCTGCTTCTATAATATGAGCAAAAAACGTGAAGGTGATGACAACTGGTTCATGCTACCACCGCAAGAACGAGGCATGTTGATGAAATCTCACGGTGAACTTGGTAAAACATACTTAGACGTTTTATCCGAATTTACAACAGGTGGCTGTGGCCTAGACGATTGGGAATGGGGCATTACAATCTTCAGTAATGACGACATCCAATTCAAAAAAATCGTATACGATATGCGCTTTGAAGTAGCCAGTGCAAAATACGGCATCTTCAGCGACTTCTACGTTGGTACCATCATCAACGATGCACTACTAGAAGAAATCTTTGGATAAAAAAGGGGACTGCTTGGCAGTCCCTTTATTCGAATTTGACGATATATGTCTTAAACTCTATAATATAAATAGATAGTCAGACGAGTAGGAACGTCAGGCGCATCTCAAAAACTAATTATCTAGGAAATGGCCTTTCTGTTTATCTAATTACGCATGGTAACGGAGGGCTATTTGCTTTTTGTGAGGCAAATAAGCGCTATAAGTGCACCAAAGGAAATGACTAACGTCATTATTCCAATGATAACTGTAATAAGTTCAAAGTCACTCATAAGCTCACCCCCTTCTATAACGAAGAGAGGCCCAACCTCGCTGACTACCTTAAGAATATTATAAGCTGAACAAATATACGATACAATAAGTAACTATTTATTGATATATATGAATTAAATGATAAAAAAGGGACTGCCTATGATATGTACCCATTTTCCTGGACACATATTATTTACTAGCCTAAACACATGGATGCTTCCCTGTATTTCACAGGGGGCATCCATTTTGTTTTTGCTTGAATCCTTTTGTTATTGTAATAGTTAA
>NZ_UQYC01000048.1 GCF_900545205.1 uncultured Veillonella sp.
GCAAGGTGATTTTTTTGTATAACTTTCGTTGCCGCACCCGCATAGCGGGTGGTTTTATGATTCGCGACTACGTCGCGAACCAGTCTAAAGACAATAATAAAAAAAGACTGCTTTCGCAGTCTTTTTTAGTTTTATATAGTTATTTATTAACCAAATAGTAAGTGACCGATTTCATAAGCAATAGCCGCTACAATACCAGATAATGGAATTGTTACAAACCAAGCCAAAACCATCGATCTTGCTACGCCCCAGTTAACAGCTTTAAGACGTTTAGAGGAACCTACGCCAAGCAAGGAACCACTTACAACGTGTGTCGTACTTACAGGTAAATGTAAGAATGTAGCTGTAAAAATAGTGATAGCAGAGTTTAAGTCAGCAGCAAAACCATTAATTGTTTCTAGTTTAAAAATCTTAGTCCCCATCGTAGAGATGATTTTCCAACCACCCACTGCTGTACCCATAGCCATAGCCGTAGCACAACAAAGTTTAACCCATAATGGTACATCCAATGTATCAATGAAGCCACCGCTAAGCAAGGTTAAGGTAATAATCCCCATCGCCTTTTGCGCATCATTAGAGCCATGAGAGAAAGCCATCATGACGGCAGACACAATTTGCATGGATCTAAATCTATCATTTAGTACAATTGGAGAGAATCTACCAAAGATAAGCAACAATACTTTCATCACAATATAGCCACCAATCATGGCTACAATTGGAGATAAAATAAGGGATAAGAAAATTTTTAAAATACCCGCCTCATTTAAGGCATCAAAGCCTACGGACCAACCTACAGCACCGATGATACCACCGATAAGCGCATGAGAGGAGGAACTAGGAATCCCCCAATACCAGGTAAGCAAGTTCCATGTGATGGCACCGATGAGAGCAGCCGAAATGATTCCACTATTGATAAGGGACGCAGACATTACGATGTCGCCACCGATTGTCTTTGCAACCCCTGTACTAACCATGGCACCAAGGAAATTGAGTGCTGCCGTCATCATAATAGCCTTTTTAGGCTCAATAGCACGGGTCGAAACAGATGTAGCAATGGCGTTCGCCGTATCGTGGAAGCCATTGATATAGTCGAAGGCTAATGCTAAAAATACTACTAGCCATACTAAATAATGAGACTCAAGCATATTTCAATACTACCCGGCGGAATGTACCTACCAAATCTTCGCAACCATCGATTACATCCTCCATGGCGCTAAGGATTTCCTTCCATTTGATAATTTCAATAGGATCTGTACACTCAGTGAAGAGTTTAGCCATTTCTTCGTGGTAAATATTATCCGCTTCAGACTCAAGTTTCAATACTTGGTGTACACGGCCTTCTACCTTTACATGGTCCTTTTTAAGACTCCCCATATAACCAATAGATTTGTTAATATGCTTAACGCATTTTACAACGATTTCACTCATACGGATAGCACCATCACTTGGATTACCAACGTGGTACATAACCATTTTGTCCATAATTTCTTTAATATTATCCAATGTAGTATCCAATTGGTCGATTAGAAGCTGAATATCTTCGCGATCCATTGGGGTAATGAATGTTTTACGCAAACGTTCTACAGTTTCGGTTACTAATTCATCGGCAGCTTTTTCCTTTGTATCAATTTCAAGAAAAGCCTCTTCTTTAGAGATTTCGCCTTTAAACACACGCTCCATCATCTCTGCACTTTCATATGTAAGAGCAGCATGATTTTCTAAAATACTGAAAAATTTTTCTTCTTTTCCTTTTAATTTAAAAGCCATGAAGATCCTCCTGAAACAGTATTGATTGCTTCTATAAATATAATTTAATTATAGCACACTAACCATAATTCCTAAACAATTTACCAATCTCTATATTCCAACCCCTATGCGTATATGGCATATATACTATTCATCACCGTGAAAGTATCAACAACATTTAGATATCATACAGTTAGTCTCCTAAATATCCTAAATAAAAAAGCAGATAGCTGATTGAAATATCAACTATCTGCCTTTTATCTTAAGCCATATATATGCTTTTATAGTATGTATCAACTAACTATAGTTAACTGTTACATTTACTGTTAATTATTACGGTTAACTATTTTTAGCTATTAGTTATTAGCTTCCGCTGCTGCTTTAGCTGCTTCTGCGGCCTTTTTCAAGTTAGGCACAGATGTTGGGCATGTAGCTGGTGTGCAAGCACCATTAGGGCCCAAATCTTCAGAGCGATTCACAAATGTTGTATGTAACATATGATGTGCTTTATGGCTCATAGGTTTGCCATCAAAGAACTCAGCATATAATTTTTGGATATCTGGATTATCACAAGCTGCTTTTACTGTTACTTCCGCATCACGAGTGTACAAGGAAGCAATACGAGCTTCACGAGCTTTATCAGCCATTGGTAATTTAACGCGTGGTTGACCACCACCACCGATACAGCCACCACGGCAAGCCATTACTTCAATGAAGTCATAATGGATATTTTCTGCACGCATGCGTTCGATGAATTTACGCAAGTTGCCTGTACCATGAACAGCCGCCACATGTAATGTTTTGTCCCCAATGACTACGTCTGCTTCACGAGCACCGTCCATACCACGAATTGCTTCGAATGGGATCAATGTTTGAGGTGCATCTTCACCAGTTGCTAATTTGTAAGCCGCACGCATAGCCGCTTCCATAACGCCACCAGTGTTACCAAAGATGATACCACCACCAGATGCTTCACCCATCAATGGATCAAATGCAGAATCTTCTAATTCATCAAAGTTGATTTCTTCTGCACGTAACCATTTTGCAAGTTCACGTGTAGTAATACAGTAGTCTGTATCGCGCATTTCTGGTACATCCCAATATTCAGCAGAGGAGTTCATTTCGTCACGACGAATTTCGAATTTCTTAGCTGTACAAGGTGTTACTGCAACAGCAACGATTTGTTTTGCATCAAGGCCCATTTTTTCAGCAAAATATGTTTTTTGTGTAGGCGCTTGCATTGCAATTGGACTCTTAGCAGTAGACAAGTTTGGCAAGAATTCTGGATAGAATGTTTCAGCAAACTTAACCCAAGCAGGGCAACAAGATGTGAATTGAGGCAATACGGAATCACTATTGATAACGCGTTCCAACAACTCAGATGCTTCCTCCATGATAGTCATGTCCGCACCAAAGTTTGTATCTAAAATATAGTCGCCACCTAATTTACGAAGAGCAGCTACCATTTTACCTTCTACGAATGTACCTGCATCAAGACCAAATTCTTCACCTAAGCCAACACGTACAGCAGGTGCAGTTTGGAAAACGACGATTTTATTAGGGTCAGCAATCGCTGCTTTTACTTCATCAATTTCAGAGCGTTCATTGATGGAATCGAATGGACAAATAGATGCACATTGACCGCAATGAATACAAATTGGATGATCCCCATTAGTTGTTAAATCATAATAATCAAATACGCCCATGTCTACAGCACAAGCTTTACGACATAAGGAGCAGTTTTTACATTTGGATAAATCTTGAACTAATGCAATATTGCCGTCTTCAATTGGTACACGACGGTCTAAAAATTGGTACTTACTCATGAGTTCCTCCTACTTAGGTAACGTTGTTATCGTTAATCGATGAAATTATACTATAAATTGTGACTTTTATCAATAAATTTACATGTAATTCCTTTGCATAACAGATATTAAAAAATCGCATGCTATAAGGAATTATAGGCGTTCTTCCAATTCCATCCACCGTTCTGTGAGCGCATCTATTTGGGATTGAGTCTCTTCTCGCTCAGCCATCAAGGATTGCATCTTCTCATAATCAGTAGCAACTTGACTAATCATGACATCGAGGCCCTTTACTAAATGCTCTAATTTAGGTAATTCCTCCATGATGTTAGCATACTCCGCTTCTTCCGCTTTATTTAGCCCCTTCTTTGGTACTTCTTTGAAAGTATCTCCTTCAGAAGTTGTGAGGCTACTATCATTCCCATCTGCTGAGTTTCCTAACGATGAATCATCACTAGCATTACTAGGTGCAGCCCCTTCCAATTTTTCATCTTTAGAAGTAACAGATGTACCTGTATTAGCCATATAAAATGGGCGCTTTCCACCGCTACTTTCATCTAAAGAATCCTTGTAGTCAGAATAGGAGCCATGAACAATCTCAATATGGCCATCACCACTGAACACAAAGAGTTTGTCCACAACGCGGTCTAGGAAATAACGATCGTGGCATACGGTGATAATGACACCACTAAAGGAGTCAAGGAAGTCCTCTAGTACCTCTAATGTAGGAATATCAAGATCATTGGTCGGTTCGTCTAGCAACAAAACATTAGGAGCGCTCATAAGCAATTTTAGTAGATACAACCGACGTCGTTCGCCACCTGAAAGTTTACGGATTGGCACACCATGTAGCTCAGGTGTAAATAGGAATCGTTCAAGAATCTGACCAGCACTCAATGTAGAGCCATCGCCCAACACCATATACGAATGGTCTTCCCGAATATAATCGAGAACACGCATATCTTCATCAAACTCTGGCAGTTCTTGTTTGAAGTGTGCAATGCGAACTGTCTCGCCTTTACCAATCGTACCGCTTGTAGGTTCATAGGTTCCATCAAGAATATTCATAAAGGTGGACTTGCCAACCCCATTAGGACCAATGATACCGATACGATCATGACGCACTACATGATAGGTAAAATCCTTAATCATAGGACGCTCACCAAAGTAGAATGCCAAATGTTCAATATCAAAGATGGTTTTCCCTAAACGCGTTTTTAAAGCAATAGGATCCATTTGATCCGGGCGTCGGGTCTTCTCCATATTCTTAAGTTTTTCATAGCGGTCTAAACGAGCCTTTTGTTTTGTCGTTCTCGCCAACGCACCACGGCGTACCCATTCGATTTCTCGTTTTAAGAACTGACGACGCTTCTCTTCTGTAGCCGCCTCACGAGCCTCTCGATCAGCCTTTAAGGCAATAAACTCTTCGTAGTTGCCATCGTATTGGTACATACGTCGATTCGATAATTCTAAAATCCCATTACATACGGAATCGAGGAAATATCTATCATGGGTACTAATTAATAGTCCTCCTTGGCGAGCACTTAAATAAGACTCTAGCCAATCGATACTATCTTCATCTAAATGGTTTGTCGGTTCGTCTAGCAATAATAGATCACAAGGATATAATAATGCCTGCCCTAATGCAAGGCGACGCTTTTGACCACCAGATAACATAGCCACCTTTTGATCCACATCAGGAAAACCTAATTTAGATAAAATAATACGAGCCTCTTGCTCCACTTGCCAACCATCTTGTTGGTCCATCTGCTCCAAGGAATTCATATAGTTCCGTGATACTTTAGCATCCTCGCCACCAGTCTCTTGCATTTCGCGATATTCACGACTAATGCGCTCAAAGGATTGTACCATTCGTAAACGAGGATGATCACCATCAAGAACAGCTTCTAGTAATGTTGAATCCGGATCAAACTCAGGTGTTTGTGCTAGATAGTGTATACTAGCCTTACCATTTCGCTCAATGGTCCCCTTATCTGGCTCCATTTGTCCTGCCAAAATTTTTAAGAAGGTAGACTTACCTGTCCCATTAATGCCAACAAGACCTAGCCGTTTTTCGGTGGTAAAAGTAATATTTACCTCCTTAAACAGCAGTCGTGTGCCATATGATTTTTCTATGTTTTGTAAACTAATAACGTTCATCGTATGCTCCTATTGTGTCATTCTGATATTTATTATACTACACATTACCATTGACAGTAACAGGCCCCCTCAGTAGAATAAACGTAACATATATATTCATGAGGAGGTCCACATGGCAGCAGATATCGTTTTAGACTTTTATGAAACTATCAACTTTGAACTTATCGATATCGATGGGTATGACACATTATTTACAGAGCTCTTGGAAGATGGCACCTATGCAACTGTGTCCGATGATGACGGTCATTTGCCAGAGGATTTAGAAACGCCAATCGTATTCAATGTATACGACGATAATGACTCCTTCCAATGGAGTGTGACCCTCGATGATTCTTACCAACTAAAAGACTTGTTAGATAGTGCTGAAAGCACAGATGCATTCTTGGAAACACTTCAAAAAATTCGACAAGAACATATTGAACAATACCAATAAAACAAAAGCGATGACCTTAGACAGGTCATCGCTTTTATAATTTTATGATAGAACATATAACGTTGATATAGCATATAACGTTTATTGAACCAACATCGTTAATGAAACATATCGAGCTATATAGCGTTTACAATCACTATAATTCTGTAAATACTAAACTATTAACTGATAGATTGCTCTACTTTCACTAATTCTACCGGCGTCTCAGCATCTAATATGGCTATAAGACTATTTACGATATTAGCCGCACCATCCACATGCCATTCACGAGCGCGCTCAGACATTTGTTGAAGTCTTGGAGAGTTAATAAGAAGCGCGGTCACAACGTCTTCCAAGTTATGAATATCACGAGCCCACCGAGCACAACCTCGTTGTTCTAACAGCTCTGCATTAGCCTCTTCTTGCCCTGGGATGGCATTAAAGAATACCATAGGCAAACCAATAGTAACCGCTTCCATACATGTTAATGCACCAGGCTTTGTTACCAGCAAAGAAGACGACTTCATAAGTTCCGAAATATTCGTAGTATATCCGTATACAATGGTCTTAGTTCGCATAGATTCACTAAGGGTAACTAAGGATTCATAAAGAGATGTATTTTGACCGGCTACGACAGTAATTTCATCAATACCATTTACTTCATCTAAATGTTTTAATGCCGTTTCTAGAGAACCTAACCCTAGGCCCCCACCCATAACGAGCACTTTTACCGGTTTCTCTAAGCTATATTCCTCAATAGCATCACGGAAGAAAGAGCGACGCACAGGAATACCTGATACATGGATGCGTGATTTATCAATACCAGCCGCTACCATTTCATCTACCATCGATTCAGTAGCTACATAGTATGTATCAATTTGTGGATATAGCCAAAATTGATGACTACTAAAGTCTGTCATGATAGCCACTAATGGTACATCGATATGTCCTTGGCGTTTTAAGATAGACGCTGCACCACATGGGAATGGATGCGTAAATACCATTACATCTGGCTCTTCTTGTTGTACCAATTTGAGCATGCGGCTTTTCAATAGGTATGACAATGCAGTTTGCATAATCGTACCTCGTTTTTCCCCTTTTGATACGCGGTAAATCATATCATATAGCATCGGGAATACGTCAATCATCTTGATGTATGTGCCCTTGATCAAATGCTCTACAGACATGGTTTCTGTATCAAGAAAGTCCACATGAGTTATCGATGCTTGTGGTTCTTTCTCTTTCCAATATTCTTCTATGGCTCTGGCGGCCTGCATATGTCCTGTCCCAATAGAAGCGGACACGATGAGAACCTTCCGTGATCTTTCGTTATTCATAGTACACCCTTTCTCTGTGCATTATACCATAAATAGACGAAAAAAAGAGACCTCGAAAGGTCTCTTTCCAATCCATTAGGGATTATTTTTTGCGTTTTTTAGCTTTTGCAGCGTTAACTTGTTCTTTCAAACCTTTACCAGCTTTGAATGCAGGGGATTTGGAAGCTGCGATAGTGATAGTTTTACCGTTTTGTGGGTTACGGCCTTCACGAGCTGCGCGTTCACGAACTTCGAAAGTACCGAAGCCGATAACTTGTACTTTACCGCCAGCAGCTAATTCTTCAGCAACTGTGTCAAATACAGCTTTTACCGCTTTTTCAGCGTCTTTTTTAGTTAATTCAGTTTTTTGTGCAACACTTGCGATTAATTCTGTTTTGTTCATGACAGAACCTCCTTAAAAATACAATACCCGAGATTACTAACATACCTCTAGGTTACTTTTCCTGCACTTTAGCCTCCTCCCAAAAAGCATCCAGCTCAGCTAATGAAAAGTCTTCCCATGAGCGATCGCTTTGGTTAACACAAGCTTCTACATGTAAAAAACGCTGTCGGAACTTTGTGTTTGTGCGATTTAGTGCATTTTCACCGCTTATTTTATACCATCTTAATAGATTAATCAAGGAAAAAAGCACATCTCCCGCTTCTTTTTCCATATTTTCTCTATCTTCTTGGGCAATAGCCTCCTTAAATTCACCTATTTCTTCGGAAACTTTCGCCCAAACCGGATCGAGCTCATCCCAGTCAAAACCTAGCTTTGCGGCCTTTTCTTGTAGTTTATAAGCCGCCACTAATGCAGGTAAGCCTTTTGACACACCATCCAATACAGATTTTTGTATATTTTTCTTTTCCTGTGCCTTTAATTCATCCCAAGTGTATGATTTTTCATTATTTTCAGGGTCAAAAACATGGGGATGACGACGAATCATCTTTTCTGTCACATCGTGAATTACATCTTCTAATGTAAATTGACCTGCTTCCTCAGCTAATTGACTGTGAAAGACAACTTGTAATAATACATCTCCTAGTTCTTCACGAAGATTATTCATATCTTTATTATCGATAGCATCTACTACTTCATAGGTTTCTTCGATGAAATATCGACGCAACGACTCATGAGTTTGCTTTTGATCCCAAGGGCAACCATTTGGAGCACGCAAAGCTTTTACCACATCTACTAATGGTTGTACCGATACTGGCTTATCAGTATTGTTTTTCATATAGCTTAGCCTCCTCCTTATCTCGGCGAGCTTGTAAGCGCTTACCTATAACTGGGAAATGATACATATCGGCTTTTACAACGGCCTTTGTTAACCATAGGGATAAACCATACACAAATACCGCTACAATAATAGCTGCTGCTACGGCACCACCGTTACCGAACAGTTCTACAGTCGTCACATACACCACCTGTGTGGCACCGCCCATAGCCATGGCAGACACTACAATTTTTAATAGCTCTAATTTATTGAGTACGGAGCCTACATATTTTTTAACAAATATATAGTTTATAAGTGCAGCAATGGCAAAGTTTAAATTTGTTGCCCATGCGGCACCATTAATGCCAAGTTCAATAGTACCTGTCAATTGATAGTCCAAGAATGTCTTAGCCAATAGACCGATAAAAATGGCTACCATAGGAATAACAGTTCTACCTAATCCCTGCAAAATGCCTGCTGTAATCTGTTGCCACCCTAAGAATATAATACTCAAGCTGATAACCGCAATAACAGGACCAGCGTGAGGCGTTGCATATATCAATTTAGATATAGGTGTCGCTAATACACAGAGCCCAATGCAGGCCGGTATAGTGAACATATTGGCAATCTTAATGGCTGTGCCGGCGCGCTGTACAATGCGGTGTACATCACCTTGGGCATGTGCCTCAGATACAGCTGGTACAAGGCTAGCCGCTAAGGATGTAGTCAAAATGATAGGCAAACCAATCAACGATGTAGCCATCCCTGTGAGATAGCCAAATTGTGTTGTCGCTTCATTGAGGTAATACCCAATATCCATCAATCGCTTTGGTACGATAAATGTATCGATAAGAGATACCATGGGCAACATAATATTAGCCATTGAAACTGGTATGGCCAAGCTAAATAGTCGTTTGACTACAGAGCCATTGCTTTCACCAATAGCATTGGGATTCTGCTGCGCCAACATTTGCGTCCGCACACGACGCTGACGATAGTAAAAGTAAAACAATACAATCAACCCAGCTAATACACCGGGGAATGTAGCAAACGTTGCACCACCTGCCGCCAAATGTAGGCCGCTATCAATGAAATAATAAGCTAAGCCCACCATAGAGGATACGCGGAAGATTTGTTCAAAGACTTGGCTAGTTCCCGTAGGCACCATGTATTGGAAGCCTTGGAAATAACCTCTGAAACAGCTCAAAATCGTAACGATGAAGATAGCTGGCGACAATAGCTGAATCGCTAAGAGTGCACGAGGATCTGTAATAATATGGGTATCTATGAGCCACTGTGCACTGCCGTATAAAGCTACACTAAATACAAGGCCTAATAGTGTTAATACCTTTAACGATACGGAAAATACCTGTTGTACGCCCCGCATATCATCATTAGCAAGCTTTTCTGCAATCATAATGGATATAGCAACAGGAATGCCTGCAGCGGAAATACTAACGATAATTTGATAAATCGGATAGGCCATCATATATAGGCCAATCCCTTCACCACCGAGAACGCGTGCAATAAGGACTTTACTGAAAGCACCGATAACCTTAACGATAATCCCAGCTAAGGTTAAAATCATAGCGCCCTTTAAAAATCGATTCATAGGCCCTCCTTAGACGATGATTTTTGGCTCAAAGCCTTCATCACCGCTTCCGTAATGGTCAAAATAGAACCTTTCATACCATTGAGGCTCACATATAATGTAGCCGGCTTAGTATCTGCAAATTTCATCTTCTTCCATAGATCTTCCCGTACAGCCCCCATATCCCAGTCAGCCATCTTGGAATCGTCATGCCAATGAATGGTAAGCTGCTGATCTCTACGGACGATACTTTTAATGCCCAGCAATCGCGCTTGTTCTTTAATTTGAGCAATGCGTAATAAACGATCTACCGGATCTGTTGGCGTACCGAAGCGATCGATGAGTTCATCGGTCATATCATCAAGCTGTTCTTTCGATTTAATATGTAATAATCGTTGATATACAGAAATCTTGCGAGCGCTATCCTTGATATATGCATCGTCGATAAAAGCATCTACCTCTAGGTCGATGGCTGGGTCAATAGATACTTCCCGTTCAACCTCTTTATTTTGAGCCTTCGCAATGGCTTCTTCAAGCATGCTCACGTACATACCAAAGCCGACGGATGCGATATTGCCATGTTGCTGTGAACCTAAGAGGTTACCAGCACCGCGAATTTCTAAATCGCGCATAGCCAATTTAAACCCAGCACCGAGCTCAGTGAATTCTTCAATAGCTTTTAAGCGCTTTTCTGCAGCCTCTGAAAGCATTTTATCAGGTCGATACATAAAGTATGCATAGGCCCGTCTACGAGAACGTCCTACACGGCCACGCATTTGATATAGCTGAGATAAGCCTAAGCGATCCGCATCATAAATGATGATGGTATTCGCATTTGGTATATCTAGACCAGTTTCGATGATACTGGTAGACAATAATACATCATAATGGCCTTCATAGAAATCAGTCATGATTTCCTCAATTTGACGGCCTGTCATCTGTCCATGAGCAATGGCATAGCGCAAGTCTGGTAAAGCTTCTGCTAGTAACTCACCCATATGATTAATGGATGCTACGCGGTTATATACAAAGTAAACCTGACCACCACGCGCCAATTCGCGCTTGATTGCATCGGCCACGAGGTTCATATCATATTCCACTACATAGGTTTGAACCGGCAAGCGTTCTTCTGGTGGCGTATTGATAACGGACATTTCACGAACACCAACGAGAGACATGTGTAATGTTCGAGGAATTGGGGTCGCACTCAAGGTGAGTACATCAATATTATTGGCCCACTCTTTCCATTTTTCCTTTTGAGCTACCCCGAAACGTTGTTCCTCGTCTACAACGAGCATACCTAAATCTTTGAAGACAACCTTTTTATTAAGCAACGAATGTGTGCCGATAAGAACATCAATAGAGCCATCCTCAACGCCTTTTAGAACTTGTTTTTTCTCTGCTGTACTGCGGAAACGATTGAGTACATCTACCTTGACACCAAATGGAGCAAAACGGTTCAAGAAGGTTTGGAAATGTTGCTGTGCCAAAACAGTAGTTGGCACAAGTACCGCTACTTGTTTGCCGCTCATAACAGCCTTAAAGATGGCACGCATGGCCACTTCTGTTTTACCAAATCCTACATCACCAGCAAGCAAACGATCCATAGGAACTGGTTTTTCCATGGACTCCTTAATTTCTGCTGTAGCTTGTAATTGGTCTTCCGTTTCTTCATAAGGGAATGCATCTTCAAATTCCTGCTGCCATGGTTGGTCAGGCAAGAATGCAAAGCCTTGCGTTATTTCACGCTGTGCATAGAGGTCAACTAACTTATCTGCTAAATCATCAATAGATTTCTTTGCCTTTGTAACAACCTTAGCCCAGTCACGGCCACCCATTTTATTGATGCGCGGCACATCACCTTCATTACCAATATACTTTTGTAATTGATCTAAGTTGTTGGCAGGTAAGAATAATTTATCCGATCCCGCATAGTCAATTTCAATATAATCCCGATGAATGCCTTCTGTTTCTATCGTTTTAAGACCAATATACTTACCAATACCGTGCATACTATGTACAACATAGTCACCAGGCGTTAAATCGGTGAAATAATTAATTTCTTGACCCTTTTTAGGCTTGTTCCGAAGTTTGCGTTTTTGTTGTCCGTAAATATTACCTTCTACGACAACTACTAAATGGCTATTTGGTAATTCAAAGCCATCGGTCAATAAACCTTGTAAGATAACTACCGTATTAGGCTTTGCAATCCATTCCGCACTATGAACAAAATCAATGTTTTCCCCTTCAAGGGCACGTTCAATCCCTTCTCTTCGTTGTTGATTATTTAATACCAATACAACTTGATGATTTAAGCGATGCCATTGCTTAATCTCATCGGTTAATAAAGGAATTTGACGCTCAAAGCTCGTCATCGTCTTGCCTTGAATACCAATTGGGGTAAATCCAGCTAAGCCGATAGAACGTTGTTGCATAAATGTGAAAGCTACTTGATTCGTCGCTTCTACAGTACGTTGCAATTCACTCCAGTCACAATGATTTTTACGATGTGTTGGATCTTCCTTAAGGAATTTCTTTAATGCTTCCTGAATACGACCAGGCTCATCGTAAATAAGAGTGCCTTCTTTCACATAGGACAATAAGGTGCAATCTGCATCACTTTTACCAAGAAAGAAAGGTGTCACTGTATAAGAATCAATTTGTTCAATGGAACGTTGGTTCTCCACAGAGAAGAACCGCAACGTATCAATTTCATCGCCAAAGAACTCAATCCGTATGGGATGTTCACTATTAACAGGATATATGTCTAAAATATCCCCGCGCACGGCAAAATGACCACGTTGTTCCACCTGGTCTACACGTTCATATCCAATTGTAACGAGCTGTTCAAGAGCTTTATCGCGTTCAATCGTATCATTCAAAGAGAAATGTAACGACTGTCCTTTTAAATATTGTGGAGATACCACATACTGTGTAACCTCTTCAGCATTCGCTATGACTACGGCAGGTTCTTGCCATGCAAGCAATGCTAAGGCACGCATTTGTGCCCCTTGGTCCTCAAGGCTACGAGCAATCGTTGTAAAGTCCACATGATCTGTTATAGGAAATGATAGGACAGGAATATTAGGCCAGAAAAAGGCTAAATCCCGTTCCCACATCTCTTTATGGTCTTTATCATGGACTACGATAACTACAGGCTTTGTAAGGCCCGTAGAAAAAGCTTGGTTTAAGAGGAAACTCTTTTGAGATCCACTAAGACCATATATGACTGACTTTCCTTTCCGCTGAAATGCGTTTAGCCCATCCACAAAGGATGGGTTCTGTGAAAGCAGCTGTGTTAATGTATTATCCATACTGCACCATATAGTATTACTATGATTATTTAAATTAATAGTTCTAACCCATTTATTATAACATTTTTGGGCAAAAAAAATAGCACCTCAAAAGGTGCAATAAAGTTGGTGCGGGAGAAGGGACTTGAACCCCCACGCCGTAAGGCGCCAGATCCTAAGTCTGGTGCGTCTGCCAATTCCGCCACTCCCGCGTCTCAACTGAAATAATAATATCATGTATAGAATTCATCGTCAATCATTTTTTTAGAATTAACTTAAATTTCATGTATCCCCTAAAAATAAAAAGAGACTGACCCAGAATCCGAACTACTAGAATCCTGGGTCAGCCTCTTTTTTAGGATGATGATGAATAAATGCATGCCCTACATTTACCATAAAATATATTAACAGTCATAACACATGTCATGCTGGTAATACCAAGAAGGTATTATTCACCATGACCATGCCATCGACATTAAGGTCTTTCGAATACAATTTAAATCATCTCTGATAAAAATCGTATAGAACTAAAAAATCCTTTTTACGGGTACGTAAAAAGGAGCTACTAACTTCTCCTCCCTATCTCTCGTAGGTCAAATGGTGAATGTTGAATAGGCAGTTCTCCTGACTCGGCGTCATCGCTCATCTAGCCTTCCCAGTTTCCCAGTGACTTAATTTAGACTCGCTCGACCATACAGTGGCGGGACCGTGCCGGACTTTAACCGGCTTCTCTATTATGCTTTTCAGCACCTATTCCCAAATATGATGTTTTCTATGAGTTAATATTAACACCACTATCGTATTAAGTCAATTTATTTTTGTAATTTAATTTATTCATCTTTTATTCATCTATTGCCATATATGATATTTTTAATTACAATATAAAGGTATCTAAAAATAGGAGGAATCTATGTATATCGGAGATTTCATTAAAGAATATCGCGAAGCTAATGGTGTATCTATCGAAGACTTTGCGAACAAAGCAAGCTTAACAGTTACTGAGATTGAAGCATTAGAAAAAAACATCCAAGAAGATGGTACTGTAGTACCTGTTGCAATGCGCCAGATCAAGGGTATTGCAGCAGCTATGAATGTACCAATGCCTGTAGTCATGGCTCAGATTCCTTCTAATCAAGAATTAGTTGTACATGTGGTTGCTGAATCTGATCAGCCACATGCGAAGTAATAAGGAGAATACATGAAGCGTAGTTTATTAATTGCAGCGGCTTTCACAATCTTAGGTATCCTCCCCTCTCAAGCAGTTAATATTGCTGATTTAGAGAATGCCAGAGGTTATGCCTACTTATATCGTATGAATGGCCAAAATTATTACGCAGAGCAACGCGTTAAGGTCATCGCAGGAGAAGGTAATAAATTTGAAATTGTAGCTCGTACATATAGTCATCAAGGTGCTCAATATTATATGACAGAGTATATAAATCATTATTACTTTGATCAAGATGCCGATACGATTCAATGGGTTCAAGAACAACGTAATATCATCGATGCCCGTACAGGCAGAGTATTACGTGAGGAAAAACGACCTAAAGCTAAATTAATTACCTTAAAACCGGATACGTATGGTTATATGCAAGCTATCTACTGGAGAGATCTTGCTGTAGCTGCAGGACAGCTAAAATAAGGTAAAGCACTTAAGCCATAATCTAATTAGATTTAAATTATGAAAACTAAAAGACTCTACACAATTATGTGTAGAGTCTTTTTAGGGTTATAGGACAAAAAGTGTTGCTATTTCAGTCCCAAAGATTGGTAAATAGTCGATCATAATTATGTAAATCACTCCAAACAAT
>NZ_UQYC01000049.1 GCF_900545205.1 uncultured Veillonella sp.
TCATCGAAGAGCATAAGGATCAATGGATTAAGATGGTTCTCGAAGAATGGGAAGGCAAGCTCATCGATGGTGATACTGTGGACTGGAAACGTCTCATGGATATCGTTATCGGTCGCTTTAATGTGCTCGGCACAGAGATTTTGCTGAACCCAGACAAGCAAGCGCCCTTTGAACGATTCTTCTTGTTACGCAGCATTCCGTGGTTACAAAAATTAAACCCTCTCATCGATAAGGTGGTAGGGCAGGAATTATCTCGTTATTCCCCTGATGAAATCACCCAAATTGTACGAGGCAAGATGTACTATGACCTTCAAATGGTTCGTATCAATGGTTCCCTCGTAGGGGCTGTTTTAGGCGGTATATTCTACGGTTTATATCTTTTAGTAGAGGGGGTGCTCAAATGATTCAGTATTTGAAATCCCTCACCTTACGGCAACGTGCTAATGGCATTCTTGGCTTGACAGCCGTATTGTACTGTTTTGTTTTCATAGGTCAATTTTTCTATGGCCATGAAAGCTGGTATCAGCCTCTTTATTGGGCTGTGCAGTCAGCCCTTATCGGCAGTGTGGCGGACTGGTTTGCCGTAACTGCATTGTTCCGTAAGCCACTAGGTTTTCCATATCATACAGCGTTAATTCCTCGCAATAAGGATCGTCTTATCAACGGTGTTATTAAGCTCGTTGAGACAAAGATGCTCACGAAGGAACGTTGCAAAGTATTGTTGACCGATGTTCAATTTGTACCATTGTTTGAAAAATTCTTGCTATCTCCAGAAGGGCAACGAGCAGCACGCCTTGTAATCCATCAAGGGTTACATCTCTTATGGAAATCTCAAACGAACGAGGAATGGGCGCAATGGGGGGCAAAACGCATTCGTGGATTGCTTCAAAAACATTCCCTTGTACCGGTTTTGAAACACGTATTGCTCGATTTATGTGAACATAATCGCTATGAAGGCATGGTTGTACAGGTATTGAACGTAATTCAAGAACGTATCAACCATCCAGCTATGGTTACGTGGCTAACAGCAGTTGTAGCAGAAGAGGCTCATAAGAAAAAGCGGAAAGGCTTCTGGTCTGATTTCCTTATCTCCATGTCTGAAGCGACCGATGTGGTGAACTATCATGAGCTGGCACAGGCTATCGTTCAAGAGGCCTATGCGATGCTTGAAAACTGGAAGCGACCAAATAGTCCGGAACGGACTGCATGGCTTCGCCAATGGGTAGACCCAATTCGCCATATAGAAGAGAATCGCGAGGTTTGTGATGCTCTTGATGAAGCGTGGGAACGCTGGATTCGCGAACAAGATTGGGAATCTGTCATTGAGAACCATTTATGCCCTTATGTAGAGGAACTATTACTTGTAGGGGATGAAAATGGAGAAACACCAGCACAAGTCCTCGTAAATATTGCCCTTGAATTGTGGGCTGTATACGGTCAATCCGAAGATTTGAGAAATCGTATTGAAGATACATTGCATAATATTGGCATATATGTGCTTGAACAAGGCTATGACCTCATTGAAACTATCATACGCCAGGTTCTAGGCGGTCTTAGCTCAGAGAAGTTTATCTACTTCATCGAATCTAAGGTAGAGGATGACCTCAGCTGGATTCGTATCAATGGTGCCATCGTTGGTGCTGTGGCGGGTCTTGTTGTATGGATATTCCTAGAATATGTATATATGCCATTATGGCAACAATTCATAGGCTAAAAATTAAATGCTTAATAATTAAGCGCTTCATACTAAAAGGGACTGACCGTTGGTCAGTCCCTTTAGTTTATTCTTCTGTTCTGTTGTACGGTAATCGTACTGTAAATGTAGTTTTTACTTGTGGCTCGCTTGTGGCTGTTACTGTGCCGTGGTGTAAGCTAATAACTTTATTTACAAAGTATAAGCCAAGTCCAATACCGTGATTTGATTTCTTATTTCGAGATTGCTCTGTTTGGTACATGCGATCCCAAATATGCTCAAGGTTTTCTGGCTCGATACCGATGCCGTTATCTGTTACCGTAATAACAAGTTCACCGCCGGCAAGCTTGGCTGAAATGTCGATGGTGGAATTCGTAAACTTGATAGCATTGTCCACCAAGTTTGTAATGGCACGACGTAAGGACACTTCATGAGCCACGATACTCATATGCGGTTGAATATTGGAGGTGATGGAAATCTTTTTTTCTGTATTCTCTGCAACGAGTCGTGTATAGTCATGAACCATATTGGTTAACATCAATGATACATCTACAGGGGCTAAGTTGAGTTCATGCGCATTCTCTAGGCGTGCTACATCGAGCAATTGACTTACGAGGTTAGTCATAAACTTGGCTTGTTCTAAGATATGTGTTAAGCCTTCTCGTAAATCGTCCTCTGTACGGCCGTATTTTAAAGCGAATTCACTTTCTGCTTTGATAACAGCAATTGGTGTACGCAACTCATGAGATACGTCAGAACTAAACTGTTTCTCCCGATTAGAGGAGTCTTCCAGACCTGAAATCATGCGGTTAAACGTGGTGGTAAGCTCGTAGATTTCATCGCGCGCAGTACGAACAGGAATATCAATACGGCGGCTCAAGTCATTGTTCTTGCCGATAACCTTAGCTGTTTTCGTCAAGGTTCGGACCGGCTTGAGGCCTTTTTTGATGAATAGATAACCACCTAGTGATGAAATCAACAAGAAGATAACATCACCTAATAATAAACTATATAATAGATTTTCAGTCTTTTTAGACGCTGTTTTTACCTTTGTAACAGCACGCAAAATACCACGATAGTTTGGTTCGTTAACCGGCGTATCGTAGTAATAGAAGGTGTCGTCACCAACAGCAATTTCTCCAACCTGTCCTAAGGAAAGGACTGTTTGGTTTGGGAAACCGTCTGGTAAAGCACCTTTAATAATATAGCCGTCTTGGGTGGAAACAAAGAAGAATGTATTATCTTGGTACGGTTTAAATTTGCGAATATCCGTAGCCATGATCATTGCTTGCTGCTGCAAGCGCTCACGTACTTCTTTGTTGTCGGATTCGTGCGTATATGCATAAATCCATGCAGAGGCAACCATCAAAATGATGAGCAAAAAGATGGTATACCAAGACATAATTTTAAAAGTGAGGGGCAGCCGATTAAATAAATCGGTAGCTGCCCCAGACATGGTGTCTAGATCTCGGTGAGGATCATTAGTTTTCTGTTTTGAGGACATACCCTACTCCACGAACTGTTTGAATGAGTTTTACATTCTCATCAGTATCGATCTTTTTACGTAAATCTTTGATGTATACATCGATAAGATTAGAGTAGCTTTCATAGTCGTATTCCCAAACATGGTCAAGAATTTGTTGGCGGGATAATACGATGTTTTCGTTACTTGCTAAATAGAATAAGAGGTCGAATTCTTTAGCAGTCAATGTGATTGTTTCACCATCGCGTTTAACGGTACGTTGTGGCACATTGATTGTAAGCGGACCTACGTGGATATCATTTTGTGCATGGCGCGCATTACGACGAGCCAATGCATAAATACGAGCTGTTAATTCTTCAAGATCGAAAGGTTTTACAAGGTAATCGTCAGCGCCTGTGTTGAGGCCTGTAACTTTATCTTGTAAGGAATCTTTTGCAGTTAAAAGCAATACAGGTGTTGTATTGCCATCGTTGCGCATTTGTGCAAGAGCGCTAATGCCGTCAAGCACTGGCATCATAATATCCATAACGATAACGTCATAGCTAGATGTATTTACATAATCGATGGCTTGTTGACCATTGAAGCATGTATCAACTGTCATATTCTCTGCACGCAAATATTTGGCCGTAATGCCATTCAGCATTTCTTCGTCTTCTACAAGTAAAATTTTCATTCTCTGTTCTCCTTATGTATGAGTTAAAAATATAGCTCTCCAACTACATTAATATAGTCATTATATATATATATGCTTTCATTTTGGTGAAAGCCACAACACCATATAGAGTTGACTATATATATAATATTATATAACTTATTTATCTATTATCATACCTTATACAACAGGAATGAGCAAAAGATGAATGTATATGCGAGTTTATAAGCCTGTTCTTCATGTTTTGAGAGCTTGAAAACGAGGAAAACTTGAAACTTAATGAATTCTGCTAATGAATGAAGATGAACTATATCGAAGATTGCCGTATGCGCATAGATGGATAGGATTTTGCTGATTTCGGCGTATGTGAAAGAAATCACTAAAAAAACTTGTGATAATAATTATCAGAGAGTTAAATACCAATAATAGCCGTAGAAATTTGATGATTTTCGATAATTAAATTCTAGGTAGTTTTAGTAGGAATTTAACGGATATTAATTATTATGAACAGTTTGATGATCTTATAAAGTCAGTATTAATAAGACTTGTTAAAGGTCTAGCGGAAATAAAAATATACAAAAATTTCGGAACCGAACTACTTTCGTAATATCCTTAACTTCCTGTATGAAATATTCATAAATCTATTTTAAATGTTCATATGGAAACAAGAAAAATACTAAGTGAAATAAATTATCAATTAGATTAATCAAAATTAATTATGCATAATAGGGTTTAGACATCACACTAAATGCTCTCTATAATTATATGTAAAGCTATAAGAAAAGTCGCATAAGTATGGGATTTTTCTTGAAAGAAAAATGATTAGGTTATCAAAAATTTTTATAAGTTTTTGAAATGAGATAGTCTAACAAGTTTTCTTATTAATAGGTAGTTATGAGGAGGTCATTATGGAACAGTTTGATGTTCTAGTAGTAGGTAGCGGTGGTGCTGGTCAACGCGCGGCTCTTGAAGTTGGTCGTCGCAAAGGCTTAAAAGTAGCTCTTATTACTAAAATTTTCCCAACTCGCTCTGCAACAGCAATGGCGCAAGGCGGTGTAAATGCATGTTTGAATAACGTTGCAGCTGAAGATACAATCGAAACTCATACTTTCGATACAGTAAAAGGTTCTGACTATCTTGGCGACCAAGATGCGATCGAATTCTTCTGCTCTCGTTGTCCAGAAGGCGTACTTGAAATGGACCACATGGGTGCTCCATTCTCCCGTACTCAAGAAAACAAAATTGCGCAACGTAACTTCGGTGGTCAATCCTATCCACGTACTTGCTACTCTGCGGATAAAACTGGTCACGTTATTTTGCACACAACTTACGAACAATGCTTGAAAGAAGGCGTACACTTCTTACAAGAATGGTACCTTTTAGATCTTGTTAAATCTGCAGAAGGTCACGTTGGTGGCGCTGTAGTTTGGAACATGAAAGAAGGTCGTGTAGAACAAATTAAAGCAAAAGCTATTATCTTGTCTACTGGTGGTGCAGGCCGTATCTTCTGGACTCGTACTACTAACCCATTCCTTTCCACAGGCGATGGTATGGCAGCAGCGTTCCGCGCTGGTAATGCATTGAAAGATATGGAAATGATCCAATTCCATCCAACTGGTCTTGGTCGTACTGGTATCTTGATGTCCGAAGCGGTTCGTGGTGAAGGTGGTTACCTTCTTAACGCTGAAGGCGAACGTTTCATGAAAAAATATGCGCCTAACAAAATGGAATTAGCATCCCGTGACGTTGTAGCGAAAGCAATCGAAGATGAAATCGCTGCAGGTCGTGGTTTCGGTTCTGGTCTTAACGCATACGTAGTAGCTGACCTTCGTCACTTAGGACCTGAAGTTATCATCGAAAAACTTCATGGTATCCGTGACTTGGCTATGTGCTTCGAACATTGCGATCCATTGACTCAACCAGTACCTATTCGTCCTACATGTCACTATACAATGGGCGGTATCGACGTAGTAGATTACAAAACTTGTGCATGTGAATTGCCTGGTTTGTTCTCCTCCGGCGAAGCTTCTTGTATCTCCATCCATGGTGCTAACCGTTTAGGTGGTAACTCCTTGGCAGACGGCGTAGTATTCGGTAAAGTATCCGGTGCTGGTGCAGCTGACTATGCTGAAACACATGAACAAGTTAACGTAGATGCAGAATTAGCTGCAGCTGCTAAACACTGGGAAGAAAAATTCACTGAAGTAACAACTCGTGAAGGCGGTCGTCCAGTAGTTGAAATCCGCGATGCATTGGCTGATGCAATGTGGAACAAAGTAGGTATCTTCCGTAATGAAGAAGGTATTACTGAAGCATTAAAAGAAATCGACCAATTGATGGAAGATTACAAAACTTGTTATGTAGGTGACCCTGAACGTACTTACAACATGGCATTCGTAAACTATTGTGAAATCGGTTCCATGTTAACAGTAGCTAAAGCTATTGCTATGGGCGCTTTACACCGTCGTGAATCCCGTGGTGCTCATATCCGTGAAGACCATCCAAAACGTAATGATGAAAGATACTTAAAACACTCTTTGATCAAATTGGGTGCTAACGGCGAGTACGAATTGACTGAACGCGACGTAGTGTTCACTAAATACGAACCACAAGAAAGGAAGTACTAAGATGAGACAAATCACCTACCATATTCACCGTTACCAACAAGGTCGCGCGTTTGTACAGACTTTCAAATTCGACTATGAAGCTGACCGTACAATTCTTTGGGGCCTTCAAAAAATTAAAGATACTCAAGATCCAACTTTAACATTCTTGGCAGCTTGCCGTTCCGCAGTTTGCGGCGCTTGCTCCATTCGCGTAAATGGCGAAGCAATGCTTGGTTGCGAAGCTAAAATCGACGAATTAACAGAACGTTATGGTACTGATGAATTGACAATTGCACCTATCGGCAACTTCCGCGTTATCCGTGACTTAGTTGTTGACTGGGAAGCAAAAGTTGATCGTTTGAAAACAGTTGCTCCTTGGATCTTCCTTAAAGCAGAATTCAACGAAGGTGACAAAATCGTTCGCCAAACTCCAGCTGACTTCAAAAAATTCGTTGCTGGTACAGAATGTATCCTTTGTGGTTGCTGCGCATCTGAATGTAACAAATTGACTGCACGTCAAGATGACTTCTTAGAACCATATGTATTCACAAAAGCTAACCGTTTCGTATTGGATAGCCGTGATGATGCACCTATGGCTCACATTCAACCTGCATTCGACAATGGTCTTTGGAAATGCGTTCACTGCATGAACTGTATCTCCCGTTGCCCTAAACACTTAAAACCTGCTCAAGATATTTCCAACTTGCGTAAAGAAGCTACAAAAGCTGGTCTTACTAACAGCAAAGGCGTTCGCCATGCAGTTGCTTTCAAAGACGATCTCTACAAAACTGGTCGCTTGAAAGAAGTTTCTATGAGCTTGAAATCTGATGGTGTTGTAGATTCCGCTAAACAAGCATTCTATGCTTTACGTTTGTGGAAACACAGCAAAATCAATCCATTCGAACTTGTAGTACCTCAAAAACCTGTAAATGGTATTGATGGTGTTCGCAGACTTATGAAAGCAGCTGAGGAGGTAAGCAAATAATGAAATACGCATTTTTCCCAGGTTGCGTTCTTGAAAGCGCTGCCAAAGAAGACTACTTAGCAACAGTTGCTGTAGCTAAAAAATTAGGCATCGAGTTGGAAGAACTTGACGGTTGGACTTGCTGCGGCGCGTCCCACGTTCAAGACATCGCTCCAGAAATTACACTTGCTACAAATGCTCGTAACATTGCATTGGCGGAAGAAAAAGGTTTGAACCTTTTAACTGTATGTAACACTTGTACTTTGATGCTTCGTGAAGCTAAAAACGAGCTTGATAACAACGAAAAAGAAAAGAACGAAGTTAACAAAAAATTAGCTCAAATCGGTAAACAATACCGCGGTACAACTGATATTACTCATTTCTTATGGGTATTGATCCGCGATTACGGTTTGGATAAATTGAAAGCTAAAGTTGTTAAACCTTTAACTGGTTTACGTGTAGCTGAATACTATGGTTGCCATATTCTTCGCCCTCAAACTGAATTGGGCTTCGAAGATTATCAAATGCCTACATCCTTAGCAGATTTGATCTCTGCTATCGGTGCTACACCAATCGACTTCTCCCGTAAACTTGATTGCTGCGGTTTCCATGCTGTATACCCTGCACATGATTCCGTAATGCAAATGACTGGCTCCATCAACAAAGATGCAGCTACAGAAGGCGCAGATTGCGTAGTAACTCCTTGCCCACTTTGCCAAATGCAACTTGATATGTTCCAAAAAGAAGCAAAAGAAGTTGTTGGCGGTGGCAAAGATATGCCAATCTTGCACATGTCCCAATTAGTGGGTCTTGCTCTTGGCATCTCCCCTGAAGAAATGGGCATGCCTAAACGTCACTTAACTGATACTGCAGCAGTGACTAAATTCGTTGGTTAATTCGTTTGATTTAGACATGACCTCAGTTGGTCCTCGTACTGTCTTAAATCTAAACCTATTATCATAATTACCAGAAGAACCCCCTAGCTTAGGCTAGGGGGTTTTTCTTTTGATATCAGGTCATAATTGTAGTATAATAAAAACATTAATTGTATACACTTATATGAGTAACAACTAATGTGTTGTTACTTTTAATTAATTATAGAGATATATAATCTATTTGAATAAGAATGGATATGAACAAATATGAGGCTATGTGTAATGAGTGCACTTACTTAGCCTAGATGGAGAGTTTTGTATTCAATAATTTAGATTCTGTATAAATGGGAGTATTAGTGTTGTAGAGTGTTATACAAGTGGAGGCCATAATGAATGATATGTTATTAGAATATATCGATCGCATGATCGATCAAGAGAAAGACCATCGTGTTTTTCCTGTAGAGTTTAACGATAAAACCTATTATGTAAAGCAAGATATCAGTAATCGCCGCTCTAGTTGGATTAAACCATCTCCTAGAGCTGCCTTTGATTATGAGTTCTATAAAATATCCTTTATAAATACACAGCTACCTGTAGCGCCTGTCATAGCTGGATTTAGAGAGCATTATTTCGTTACAGAAGGATCTGGTAAAACATTAACCTATTATAGCGAATTGCCGGCTCAACATCCTGATGATGATAGCTTACAAGATATGGTGACTCATATCTTCTATATCTTTGGTAAAACATTGGGACAACTCCATGACTATGGTTTATCTCATGGGCGCCCTGCCATGAGAGATATTACCTATGATCCTGATACAGATAAGATTACTTTGTTAGATTGGGAAAATGGCCGTCGTTGGCCTGAATTAACAGCGCAAGGTTGGGATTTGCTGATCTTCGTTCACAGCTACTTGCGTGAAGATAATTTGCCGATTTCTTACCTATATGCCATGATGAATGGTTATAGCTCTGCTCGTACGGCTCGAGATACTGTATTACATGTGAAAGATGTTTTACGTAAACACGAATGTCTCTTTAAATTCTGTCGTATGTTAAATCCATTACACTTTGTGGATACAGAAGCAGCCGTTAAAGCCTATGACTTTATGTTGGCATTGAAAACTGAATAGTGTTGAACTTAAGCGGTTTAACATACCAGTACTATTTTTAATGGCGCTTTATAGTACTCATAGATCTTATAGACCTTTACGGTTCCTATATATAACTAGGAATTGGTAAAGGTCTTTTTGTATTTATAAGAACCTTATTGTTTTAATACTGCTAGAAGTTTAATGAAATCTATATAGTTACTTTTGAAGTTATATAGTTGGTATAAGAAGTATATAGTTACTGCCATAAGTACAGAGTTAGAGCCGTAGTTCCCAGACTTTCACAATGATTACCGTAATTATTCTAGAGGGGGTTGTCGAGAGGGAACCTCAGGAATATAAGAGGGTGAAAGGAGGTGATACGATGGCTAACATTAAACGCACAAAATTGGTATTGCGCTTTAACATCGGCACCGAAGATGCGCCGAAGTACAAAGACGTAACCTATACTCGTGTTGCAGAAGAAGCGTCCGACGATAATGTGAAAACCGTTGGTAATGCGCTGGCAGCCTTGTATGACCACAGCTTGTCCGACGTGGTCCGCGTCAATGAAGTATCCTTAGGACATTAATCAAGATGATTAAATTACTTTTGTAGGTGATCCAAACACATCCTTATTGCTGATTTTATATACCTATAAATAGTCGTAACAAGGTATAGAAATCGCAAGTCCACACATTCCCATCCTTATTGATATGAATCGTAGATAGACATATTTGATCTTAGAGGAACTATATAATTCCAACGATTGCCTCGTTCTATCTAGATTTGAGAACTTGTTTATGAAACGTGAAAGGAGGCGCCCACATGGCGGAAAAACGCGTTGTATATCTTACATTTTCTACGGTCGGTGGTAAAAGCACATCAGTCACAATTAGTGCTCCTCGTGCTGGAATTACTTTACAAGATGCTAAAACAGCGGCTAACGCGCTAGTAGCTAACAAAGTAATTCTTGGTTCTGGTGATGCAGAACTAGCTGCATTTACTACGGCTCGTGAAGTAACAACTCAAACTACTGAATTGCAATAATCGTATACAGTTAAATAGTAAAAAGGCTTTCACCTGTGGTGAGGGCCTTTTTATTATGGTAAAATATAAGGTATACCGAATAGGTATGATAACAATGAAAATGCTATGTGCAAAATTTTGTACATATGGAACCCATATGGGAATTTAAAAGGGGTAAAACAGTGGAATATATTATTTCGTTCATGGAAACGTATGGCTATGCAGCCATGTTTATTGCAATGGTTCTGGAAAATGCCAACATTCCTATTCCTAGTGAAATCGTTCTTGGCTTTGCAGGGTATCTAATCGCTCAAGGCATATTTGATCTACATACGACTATGGTTGTAGGTATTTTAGCAGGGATTGTGGGCTCTATTTTATCCTACTGGATGGGTGAGTACGGTGGACGTCCACTCCTTTTGAAATACGGTAAATACATATTCTTTAATGAACATAAATTTGAGCTAGCTGAAAAGATGTTTAATAAATATGGTGGGGCTGCGGTATTCTTTGGCCGTTTGTTGCCAGGTGTTCGTACATTTATTTCCTTCCCAGCTGGCATGGCTCGCTACCCTATGTGGCATTTTGTCATTTGGACAGTACTCGGTACGATTCCTTGGACTATCCTTCTCGTTTATTTAGGCAAAGTGCTCGGTGAAAATTGGAAGGATCTAATCCAATACAATCATGAGTTCTTGATTATTATGGTTGTTGTATTCGTTATTATAGCGGCTGTGTTGGGCTTTAAATACTATCGCAATCGCCGATAAGGAGGCCCTTTATGAAACTTTCACGATTAACACCAGTCGTATTCATTGTATGGCTCGTTTTTTATTTGTTTGGCAATAATATGTTGCCTGTTACCGATCCTGTTGAATCCAACTATGCGTTAACTGCTAAAGAAATGGTTCTCTCTGGGGATTGGTTGTCGCCGCAAATTTATGGTACCTATTGGTACGATAAACCAATTATGATTTATTGGCTCATCGCTCTTGGATTTAAAATCTTTGGTATCGCCGATTGGGTAGTTCGTTTACCAAGTGCTATCTTTGGCGCGTTGTCAGTGGCAACAATGTATCAATCGATGCGTACTATGAGCGGTAAGTGGGCCCTTGGCTTAATAGGGGCCTCTGTACTCGGCACCTCTCTCATGTTCTGGACCGTAGCTCATGGCGTTATTACGGACATGGTACTATTGTATACGACGATCATGGTTATGATCTATTCCTATAAGGGGATGGTGGAACAGAAACCGTATGCTATGATTGTGGCCTATATCTTTGCGGCCCTTGGGGTGCTTACAAAGGGGCCTGTTGCGCTAGTATTGCCGGGGATGATTTTGCTCGTCTTTGCCGGCATTAATCGCTCTTGGTCTATGGTGAAAGCTATCTTTGACTGGCGTGGCATCCTTGCCTTTTGCGTAGTCTGCTTACCGTGGTATGTGTATATGTACAGCGTTCACGGTCAAGACTTCATCAATGGCTTCTTAGGGCTTCACAATGTAACACGGGCCACACAGTCTGAACATCCTGAAGATAATGTGTGGTGGTATTACATTGCTATCTTCCTAGGTGCATCTATGCCGTGGACCGGTGCCGTTATTTACGGTATTATCGATGGCTTTAAACAACGACATACAGGTTTTATCTATAATATGACTTGGGGCGTAGGCATACTTTTATTTTATACCTTAATGGCTACAAAATATCCTTTATATACATTTGTGAGCTTAGTTCCATTTAGTGCTATTGGCGCTATGGGTGTCATGAAGATTATACGCAAAGGTAAATCGAGAGCTATAAAATGGGTTATTATGGGGCCTACCTTACTCTTGTGGATTGCTTACGTGGTGGGCTCATTCTTCGCACCGTGGGGCTTTTATTTCTTGCTCTATGTTGTGGTGGCTGTAGCCGTACTCCTTTTATTCCCCGCATGGTATACGAAAAAGGGGTATCGCCTTGTTAGTATCATTGTCCTTGGCACGATGGTTATTTCCTCTATCGTTGTGGTGGAAGGGCTAGAACCATTTGTTAAACAGCGGAGTAATATAGAAGTAGTGCCGGTAGTAGACTCTTATGATGGCGATATCTATTACTATAACGGTTACAGTACAGCTGCTGTATACTATACAGGTCATAAGATTATTAAGATCAATGGTGATGAAAGCCGTTGGGATGATCGGGATAAATTAAAGAAACGCAGTGCTGAATGGTCCAAGAAATACCTTATGGAACAAGTTAACGAAGAGGAGTTTAATAAGATTATCGCATCTGGTAAACCTGTGATGTTAATCGTTCCAAAAGGGGAGATTAAGCACTTCCGTCAATCTTCTATTTATCCAAATGTATCTGAATCTAGCGAAGCAGGTACATCTGAGGTATATGTATTAAATAAAAAGACTTTGTTCAAGTAAATATATACATATGCGATATCAGTAAATATAGAGTATAACTAAATATATATGAAATAACTAAATAGAATGTGTGAATAGACACATATAGAAACAGGCAGTATCTGATGGATACTGCCTGTTTTGTATTTCGTGAGTATCTTTTGTTTGCTTTGCCCCTAGCCACTAGCTACTATACTTATTGTTATATGTGTAGTAGACCGCCTATATTGATACTTTTCGCACCTAAATAATAATACCTATAATATTACTGTGTTTTATTGACAGAATTAATACATATTGTTATAGTAGGGTATAAACAAGTTTGGAAACGAGGTGTTCTAAAACCATATTTCATCTAGGTTTTAGAAATGTGCGAAAAATGACATGTGTCAAAAACGCCCCTTGTTATGAGGTGGAAAGAGGGGAAGTTATGAAGAAGACTTGGTATCTAATCATTGCAGTGGTCCTTTTGGTTATCGGTGGTATAGTATATGGCTATCATGAGCACCATAAACCAAAAACGACCCAAGAATTAAAAACTGTACGCGTAGCCTATTTACCAATTACTCATGCATTACCAGTATTTGCTACAAAAGAACTGGAAACGGCAGATGGTCCTGTTCATGTAGAGCTTGTTAAATATGGGTCTTGGCCAGAGCTTATGGATGCGTTAAATACCGGCAAGGTAGATGCTGCAGCTGTTCTTGTTGAACTTGCTGTAAAGGCTCGTGAACAAGGCATTGATGTGCGCGCAGCTGCACTGGGTCATACAGAGGGTAACATTATCATCGTAAATAAGGATATTAACTCTGTCCGAGACTTAAAAGGCAAATCCTTTGCTATTCCGCATAAACAATCAACTCAAAAAATTCTCGTGGATTGCATGCTTGAGAATGCTGGTCTAAGTGAAAAGGATGTGCAAGTCGTTGAAATGAGTCCTCCTGAAATGCCATCAGCGTTAGCGGTAGGACAAATTGCTGGGTATAGTGTAGCTGAACCATTTGGGTCTCTTGCATTAGAAATGGGAAATGGTAAGGTCTTTGAAGATCCTGACCACCTCTGGCATGACAATATTTGCTGTGCCCTTGTGTTTAATGGTAAATTCGTCGATGAACACCACGATTTGGCGAAAGCTTTCACAAAGGCCTATCTCGATGCAGGTACATATTTAGATGAGCATCCAGAGGCACAAAAGGAGATTTCCTTAAAATACATGAAGTTTAAGGACCCTGTTATTGAACGTTCCTTGCAAGTTATCGGTTTTAAAGATTTAGCCCTTACAGAGGACCGTTATAATGCGCTCGTGCATCACATGACACATATTGATTTAATCAAAAACGTGCCGAGCTATTCAGAGTTTGTAGATCAAACATTGTTACCATAGGAGGGGGACCATGAAGAAATATACATATGTGCCGGGCGCATTTATTGCAGCGTGGCTGATTTGGGAATTAATCGTTCGCCTCGGCGGATTTAACGAAGCGTTATTACCAACGCCATATAAGGTATTGCTTGGCTTTGGAGAACTCATTGGAGATGGTGTTCTCTTTAAGGACATTGCAGATAGTTTAGTACGCTTCTTTATTGGCTATATCATTTCTGTTGTAGCTGGTGTCTTCCTCGGCCTAATCTTGGGCTGGTACAAAGGGATTTGGAACTACATCAATCCTATCGTTCAAGTCATTCGACCAATTTCTCCAGTGGCTTGGTTGCCATTTATCGTTCTATTCTTCGGTATCGGTCAAGCACCGGCTATCGTAATCATCTTTATTGCAGCGTTCTTCCCTGTGCTATTGTCCACAGTGTCTGCCATCCAAAATATCGACCCTGTATATATCAAGGTAGCGCGCAACTTTGGCATTAAACAACCTGAATTGTTATTTAAAATTGTGTTGCCTGCTGTATTCCCTGGCATTGCATCTGGTCTTCACATCGCCCTTGGTACAGCGTGGATCTTCCTTGTAACAGGCGAAATGGTAGGCTCTCAAACGGGCCTTGGCTTCCTCATCATCGATATGAGAAATAACTTGCGTAACGACCTATTGATGGTAGCCATCTTGACCATCGGTTTCGTTGGGCTTTTACTCGATTGGGGCGTATCTCTCATCGAAAAAT
>NZ_UQYC01000050.1 GCF_900545205.1 uncultured Veillonella sp.
GCTCACTACCGTCACGAGAACCTCTTCACCGGTTCGTTCTTGGATATCAACCGCTAAGGTTCGGCCATCCAAGGTACCAGCAATAACCCAAATCATAATTTATAGCCTCGAGGTGTAATCATACGACCATTTTCAACATAAGTTTGGCTGTTACCAATGATAACAAGTGTTTGCATATCTACTTCTTCGTTAGTGAAGTTTTCAAGGTCAGAAATTACCATATGTTGACCTGGACGACCTGCTTTTTGCACGATACCAACAGGTGTTTTAGGGTCGCGATATTTAAGAACGATTTCGCGAACTTCATCTAAGTGAGTAACGCGTTTTTTACTGCGTGGGTTGTACAAGGAGATAACCATGTCGCCTTGTGCGCAAAGGTCAGCACGTTTTTTGATAAGATCCCATGGAGTCATCAAATCACTCAAAGAAATGACTGCAAAATCATGCATCAAAGGTGCACCCAATACAGATGCTGCTACGTTTACAGCACTAAGACCAGGTACGATGTCTACGGAAGGACGTTTTTCTGCTGGTACTTTATTAGCAAGTTCCAATACGAGGCCTGCCATGCCGTATACGCCAGAGTCACCAGAGGATACTACAACTACTTGATGACCTTCTACCGCTAAATCAACAGCTTGTTGGCAACGATCAACTTCTTGCATCATCGCAGTACCTACAGTTTCTTTACCTACGATAAGGTCTTTGATCAAGTCGAGGTATGTCAAATAACCTACAACGCGGTCAGCAGCTAAGATAGCTTCGCGCGCTTGAGGCGTCATAAACTCTTCATCGCCAGGGCCGATACCGATTACTTTGATGTTACCTGTGCAATGGCTACCGTTGTTTTGGGATAAATTGTTTTGTGCTGTATTAATGTTCGGCTCTTGGCCGCTAGTAATGCCGTTGTCTCGCATACGTTTCCTACTCCTATAGTTCCTTTTACAAAATTAGATTCTTTTAATTCTTCTTCTTCAATGAGTGGTGCCATCTCGTCCTGTGTATAGAACACGATAGGCCACCCCATAATTTGCATAGCCTCTAATAGGCCTACTTCGTCTTGTTTAACGATGACCGATGCTGCCGTTACAAGGCTCTTTGGTGAAAGCTTATGGGCTGCCAGAGATTGTTGAATAGCATCAAGAATCAATTCCTTCGGCGTGTCTCGACGACAGCCAATGCCCATCGTATAGGTACGAGGGCGCAAAATCAATTGATGACCATACTCGGCAATTACTTTGTCCGTAATGACCACCCGAGAAGTCCCCTCTTCAGAGCTTTCATGTTTACATGGAATAGAATCTAGTTGATTCAAAGAAACAACATGAACCATACCATGCTCACCAATATGAGCTTTCGCAGCTCGTTCTAAATGCTCTGCATTCGGTAAGCTAGCATCGATATAATAATCAACTCTCTCTCCTCCAACAATGGCAGAGTTTACATTGATTAAAGTTTGAAAATCATCGACCAACAGATGCTCGTGGCGCGCCAACACGTCAGGCGCTGGCAATCCGTTTACATCCGTTGCGGTTGTAATGACGGGGTCCGCATCGATGGCCAGCGAAATGGACTGCGTCCATTCGTTGGCGCCCCCAAGGTGCCCAGACAATAAGCTAATCACATGGTGACCCACTTCGTCCATTACGACTACCGCAGGATCCTTGGATTTATGCTCAATATACGGTGCAATCATGCGCACTACGATACCGAGTGCCATAATACAAAGTACTTGGTCGTAATCCTTGAAAATCTGTCCTATATGGTTTTTGAGGGAGTCAAAATAAATAGCCTCACCACCAGAGGGACGATTTTCCTTTTCAAAGCAATCCGCATGGGGTGCCACCAAAGACTTGATGCGTTGACCTAGCTTTGCACCTCGTTCAGATACAGAGAGAATAGCCGTTCTATTCTTCTTAACTCCAGTCGTAGATGCAGCAATTTCTGGTGCTTTCATCATATTAGTCCTTAGCACTGCGGTACATGTGAGCAAAGCCTTTGTCGTAAAGTTTAGATAATTCGTATTCGCTATCTAATACATGGCTTACTACGATCATAGCTTGGCGCAATACGCCTTCTTTCGCTACGATGTCCGCAATGGTTTCCAATGTGCCGCGGATAATGCGTTGGTCTGGCCAAGACGCTTTTACCACGATTGCCACTGGAGTTGTTTTGTCATAACCACCCTCGATGAGTTCAGCTACAACCTTATCTAACATTTGAACGCTAAGGAAAATACACATTGTTGCTTCATGAGCTGCTAACATGCGCAATTTTTCCTTTGGAGGCATCGGTGTACGGCCTTCCATGCGTGTAATGATAACTGTTTGGGACACATTAGGTAATGTGTATTCTTGTTTTAATGCCGCTGCTGTAGCAAGGAAAGAGCTTACACCTGGCACGACTTCATAAGATATACCCATCCCAGCCAATGCATCCATTTGCTCTTGAATCGCACCGTAAATAGCAGGGTCACCTGTGTGAAGGCGAACTACGCTTTTACCAGCCTCAACGGAAGCTTTCATAACAGCCAACACCTCATCAAGGTTCATAGTAGCACTGTTATGAATTTCACAGCTTGGTTTACAAGCCTCTAAAATGGCAGGGTTTACCAAGGAGCCAGCGTAAATAACAACGTCTGCCTCTTGCACTAAACGATACCCTTTGCGAGTGATTAACTCAGGATCCCCAGGGCCTGCGCCTACGATATGTACATCAACCATATTACTCTCCTTCTGCGATACGCGTTGCAGATACAATGAAAATTGGGCTCAATGGATCTAACAAATGATATGGACCAGCCTTGCGGTAACGGCTGATAGACATTTGGTAACCTTCATAGGTGAAAGGACGACCTTTCAACTCTTTAAGAATTGTGTAGCCAGTTTCCATTGTTACAGCAGTTACAACTAGACGGCCACCAATTTTTAATAGACGTTGCGCCTCATCCATGATGCCTGTCATACCACCAGCACTACCGCCGATAATAACCGCATCAAGCTCAGGCAATTCTTCCATGCCTTCAGGAGCTTTAGATTTGATAACCGTCATATTATTTACATTGAATTTCTTCATATTTTCATTGATAAGGTCGATGCCTTTATCAAAGCGCTCAATCGCATATACATGCCCTTTAGGAGCTGCCAAGGCTGCTTCAATGGAGATAGAGCCCGTACCAGCACCTACGTCAAGAACGATGCTATCTTCCTCGATGCGTGCCTCGTTCATAACGGCTTTGCGAATCTCGCATTTCGTCATCGGCACGTCACCGCGGATAAATTCCTCATCAGGAATTCCGAAAAAATGTCTCATCCTAGTACCACCATTACAGAATGACCAAAGCCTTCAAGCTCAGTTAATACCTCTAACGTGGAGTCTACAATTTTTTCATCATCATAGCTCAAACGCTCAAGGGCTGCTGCTCTCGTTTCTTTTGGCCAACCTGCATCTATTAAAATACGCGCAATATGCGCTGGATTATATTCAGGATCCGTCAAGAACCCCATCTTTTTACCTGCTTCATATACGAGCTTCTCTGGTGCCGGTTGGCGACCGTGAAAGCTCATTAAATCCGCATCATGCCACACCTCATTAAGTCGTGCGAAGGCAAAGGTCATAGAACTAATGCCGGGCACAACCTCAATAGGGTTAGCAGTAAATTTCTTTTTCAAATACGGTAACAAGCTGTAGTAGCCTGTATCACCGCTTACCATAACTACAACATCATGGTCGTTGAGCTCACGCTCAATTTGCTCAGCCAGTAAGCTAAGCTTACCTGTCACAGGATATGTAATTTGACCAGGCTCTTGAAAGTCCTCTAAAGAACGTTCACTACCTACCAATACTGTGGCATGTTTAATTAAATTAAGGCCTCTAGGCACCACATAATCAGGATTACCCGGACCAATGCCTACGATATACAAGGTATGTGCCATTGTTCAAGCTCTCCTATCTCTTTAGCATGTTTATCCATTGCCAAAATCTCACCTTTTAAGGTGGTAATAATGATACCTACCTCTGCTTCATTAGCAATGTATCGCTCACTACGTAACGATGCACGATCTACAACACGTTGGTACACACCAGTCAGTCCTTCGCGTTCCAAAATAGGGAACGTAGACTCTGTTGTTTGGCAATTAAATAGCTCTTCACACACCGCTTGGGATGCCCCTTCTAAAGCAGCGTAGGCCACAATACTTTCCATGCGGCCATCACTCATGCGATTGTGGGTATGGAAACTACCACTAGCTAATTTTATGAGCTTACCAATATGACCGATGATCAAGATACGCTTGAAGCCAATTTGTACTGCCTTTTCAAGCATAAAGCCAATAAAGTTGCTCGTTTCTGCCATTTGGTTCTTATGTATACCAAGTACTTGTTCCGCCAGATCCTGACCGATACGGCCCGGCACGAGAACAGCCGTTTCACAACCATTAGCTTTCATAACCTTTAGCTGAGGTACTAACGAGTTCTTGAACCCTTCTTCACTCATAGGCTTAACGATACCCGTAGTACCGATAATGGAAATACCACCTTCGATACCCAGGGTATGATTTAACGTTTTCTTGGCTAATACCATACCGTTTGGTACGCTCACCGTTACTGTTACACCTTGGCCATGTACACAATGCTCTTCAAAGACGATGTTCATCATCGTCCTAGGCCCTGGATTGATAGCCGGTTCTCCTGGCGGCATCGCAAGGCCCGGTTTCGTTACCGTCCCAACGCCAAAGCCTGCCCGGAATCGTAGTTCACCAGTATCATCAAGAGTCACCGTCGTTTCCACATCATTGCCATGGGTTACATCAGGATCGTCGCCGCCGTCTTTCATAACGGTCACCTTAGCCTCTGTATCGGATATGACCTCTACCTGTTTGATAGGTACCTCAATATACTGACCTTGAGGATTTTCAATAACCACTTGATCCACGATGTTCTTATCTAAGAGGGCCAATAAACCAGCTTTCATACCTGCCGTAGCACATGAACCTGTGGTATAGCCACCCTTCATGTCCTCTACTTTCATAAGGCCTCCTACACCGATAAGGTTAGCAACTCCAATGAATCAAACTAACCCTATCTTATAGACATATGTTATTAGGAACGGAAGTTAACGAATTGCAATTCTACAGGGATATCCAATTGTTTTAACATTTGGATTACTGCTTGCAAATCATCTTTATCCTTACCAGATACACGCACTTGATCCTCTTGGATAGATGCTTGTACCTTAATTTTCATGTTTTTAATTGCTTTTACTACTTCTTTAGCATTTTCTTTTGTAATGCCTTTTTTAATAGTAATGATTTGGCGAACTGTAGCACCAGCAGCTGGTTCAACTTTGCCGTAGTCAAGATTTTTAATCGCTACGTTACGTTTAACCATTTTGCCTTTTAAAACATCGATAATGGCATTCAATTTATATTCATCATCACCGATGATTTTGATAGTGTCACCTTCAAGACTAATTTCCGCTTTAGAACCGCGGAAATCATAGCGCGTACCAATCTCTTTTTTCGCTTGGTTTACCGCATTATCTACTTCCTGCATATCCACTTCGGACACAACGTCAAAGGAACAATCTTTAGCCATTTTATACCTCCTACACCTGAACCCGTTGGGCATGGGGTCCATAGCATTACTTTCATCATCCTCATATTCCAAGTGAAAGTGTAAATGTACACCAAATCGGAATATATCTCTATAATTATACCTTATAACAGGCTTATTTTCTAGGTAAATCGAGATTTTTAATTATAACTATTATTAATCATAGAAGAATTATCCATTGGATATCTATTGAATAAATATATAGATAAATATAAAAATTTTATACATATAATCAATATAGTCAAGAAATAGAAAAAGACTGCACTCTTTCAAATGCAGTCTTAAGGTTATAATTATAAAATTGTGATTTCATCGTAAGTAGGTTGAACTACTAGCTCGCCTTTAGAGTTAATAATCCCCCATTTGCCTTTAATTTTTACAGGGCTGTAACCATGAGAGAAGCTACCAGTACCAGAAATATCTTTCATAACTGGAGTTTCTGTCACTGTACCATCAAGGGATAGAATCTTATAATTACCGTCTTTGTTATATACCCATGTATACGTATCACCAAGGAACGTTTTTACGTTCATAGATTTATCACCTTTATAGATAACGCGACCAGTAGCCATATCTACTACATAACGATTTGTATCGTTAGTGACAGACATTTCATGTTCACCTACAAAGTCAATAGTATCGTATTTAAATGGCACCTCTTGTTTGCCTGTTTCCATATCAAAAATACCATATTTATTAGTATCTTTATTTTTCAATGTTAACAATACATTGTTTACGTCGATTGTACCAGCTTCATAGTTGCCAGGTTGAATTACATATTGGCCTTGACGATTCATAAAGCCTAATTTACCTTCATTACGAACCAAGGTACCATGTTCTTCCATAGGGTACACATAATCGTTTTTGCTATCGATTACAACAGCACCATTACGATCAATATAACCGCGCTTCATGCCATCATCAACAAGACCGCCAAGGCCATCAAGATATACGCCACCGTGATTATAGAAATAGCCCATACCTACAAGACCTAGAATACCACCAAGGCCAAAGTGACTAACCTTACGGCGGAATTCAGCTAAGCCATTTTTATATGGGTATACTTCATTAGATGGAGCATTAAACAATACAGTACCTTTACCATCAATAGCAACCACTTTGCCATTAGCTTTTACAAAGGCACGGTCCTCACTAAATTTAGTTTCTACATCAGATAATGCTTTAAATTGAGGCTGAATCACTACATTGCCATTAGCATCTTTAAATCCTAATTTACCTTTTTCTGTGAAAGCTACATAAGAATCACTTGGATAGCTTTGGCTAACAGTTTTAGGATCAAAGTCATTAAGCTCTTTAACAGCCGTATTTTTTTCATTGAGGCTACTATATAAAGCTTCTTGTGCCTCTTTGCCGGATTCTAATACAGTACCATCTGCTTTAATGTGAGAAATTTTATTTTTACCTTCCTCAACAAAGAACGTACCGTCCTTTTTACTAGATGCATCTAAGGATTTATAGGCTGGAGCTAGTACGACTTGACCATTAGTACCTACGATACCCCATTTACCCTTTTCTTTTATAAGCCCTAAATAACCTTGTTGTAGTAAGGAATCATCTTTCAATACCTTCATAGCTTTTTTTACACCTGTTGGTGGCTCTTTAACAGCCCCAGAAATAGGTACGAAGGTATCAAGTCGACCAATACCAACACCTACGCCCACAGAGGTACTACTAGAACGGTTTGAAGATTTTTCTGTAGTTGTTGTTGTAGATGTAGATAGAGTCGAAGTATGTTGTTCACGTGTAACTTTTGTACTAGTAGATGTTGGTGTATCTTGATTCATCACTGTTGTACCAGTAGTAGATGTTGTAGTAGATGCTGCGAAAGCACTTGTAGACATAGCCGCCAACACACAAGCGACTAATAAGGATTTCTTGTTAAGATTCATAAACCTCTCCTTTTACAAAGTAAACCATATTTACTCTCTATATGGTTCTAAGAAATTGAACTGCTAAAACAAAAATGCAGTGCTATAAATAAAACTTACACATAAAAAATATATAAAAAACATTAATAAAAATTATACTATATAGACCCTAATATAGACAACAAATTATGAAAAATTCTTCATCCATTATTTATTTGATATAATATTATCTATGAAAACAGCAACCATAATCGACTTGATTGTAGATTCTGACGTACATACGCAGTCTATGAATCATATTATAAAACAACAGCATATTTCACAACGTATGAGGCGGCGATTGCGAAATGACGGTATCATAACAGTCAATGGCAATGCTGCTACGTGGAACACCCTAGTACATGGTGGTGATCATCTCGTTATGAAATTGACACCAGAGCAAGAATTTAGTGTAAGCCCTATGAATCTGGATATTGTCTACGAAGATGAGTATATTCTAGTTATCAACAAGGAGGCTGGTGTTCTTATGCATCCAACCTCAACGGTACGAGATTATACCTTAGCAAATGGTGTTCTACATTACTACCAAGAAACAAATCAGCATTATGATTTTCATCCTGTTCATCGATTGGATAAGGATACGTCTGGCATTGTTATCATCGCCAAAACCTCTGTAGTACAACATGCGTTTGATAAAAAGCGAACTCATTTTCATAAAAACTACGATGCTATTGTAGAAGGTCAATTACCTACTAATCATATAAGCATTCATTGGCCTATCGGACGCAAACCAGGTAGTATTATCGAGCGTTGTTGTACGAGTGAAGGTAAACCAGCTCACACAGATATAACGGTTCTTGGTAGTAATGCCATTAGTCAAAATATGATAGACCAATACTTCACTCATGTTCAATGTTTGTTACATACAGGGCGAACCCATCAAATTCGTGTCCATCTATCTCAACTGGGATATCCCCTGGCTGGAGATGATTTATATGGTGGTCATTTAAAATATATTCAGCGCCAAGCACTCCATGCATCACGCGTTAGCTTTTACCATCCCATGACAGATGAATGGTTAGAACTACAGGCACCAATACCATCGGATATGAAGGCATTATTGACCTACTAAGGTGATCAATATTTACAAAATAAACACTAATACATAAAATTCAACCCACATGGGCCATAAAATTTGACGAATTTTATGCATAAGTTATACAAAAAATATTGGCCCTTTATAGTGTTTCTTGATATACTTAACTTGAATTGATATATGATTGCAATAACACTAGTTTTTTATCTAGCTCATATGCGCTAGAAATACTAGCAGTCACAGTATTAATAACATGATATGACAGGCCCTATGGCCAAGGAGGACAACATGCCATTAGTTACTACTACAGAAATGTTCAAAAAAGCCTATGAAGGCGGCTATGCTGTTGGCGCTTTCAATGTAAACAACATGGAAATCGTACAAGGTATCGTAGACGCTGCAAAAGAGGAACAATCCCCTCTTATCTTGCAAGTATCTGCAGGTGCTCGTAAATATGCTAAACATATTTACCTTGTAAAACTCGTAGAAGCAGCTCTTGAAGACAGCAACTTACCTATCGCGCTTCACCTTGATCACGGCGATTCCTTCGAAATCTGTAAAGACTGTGTAGATGGTGGTTTTACATCCGTTATGATCGACGCATCTCACCATGATTTCGATGAAAACGTAAAAATCACTAAACAAGTTGTTGAATATGCTCATGCTCATGGCGTTGTAGTAGAAGCAGAATTGGGCCGTTTAGCTGGTGTTGAAGATGATGTAAATGTATCCGATGCAGATGCTCGCTTCACTGACCCAGAACAAGCTGCTGAATTCGTACATCTTACAGGTGTAGACTCCTTAGCAATTGCTATTGGTACTAGCCACGGTGCTTATAAATTTAAAGGTGACCCTTACCTTGACTTTGATCGTTTGAAAAAAGTTGGCGAATTATTGCCTAACTTCCCAATCGTATTGCATGGTGCATCCTCCGTATTGCCTGAATTCGTAGCTAAATGTAACGAATTCGGTGGCAACATTCCTGGTGCACAAGGCGTACCAGAAGAAATGCTTCGTAAGGCAGCTCAAATGGCAGTTTGCAAAATCAACATTGATACAGACCTTCGCCTTGCAATGACTGCATCTGTACGTGAATACTTGGCTCAAAATCCATCCGAATTTGACCCTCGTAAATACTTAGGACCTGCTCGTGATGCTATTAAAGGCATGGTAGCTCACAAAATCAAAAATGTATTAGGTTCTTCCAACAAACTATAATCAATGGCTAGTGGATTTTTAAAAGGAACCTTAATTTTAACCATTGCCGGTTTCGTAGTAAAAGCCATCGGTAGTATTAACTGGATTCTTCTATCTCGCATCTTGGGTGGTGAAGGCATCGGTATCTACCAGATGGCCTTTCCTATCTATTTGTTACTATTACAAATTTCGAGCGCAGGTGTGCCGATTGCCATCTCTATTTTGACGGCAGAACGATTAGCCTTACACGACTTTGGTGGTGCTAAGAGAGTATTCAATATATCTTTTACAATGTTAACCATTACAGGCTTTATCGCCAGTCTTGCCATGTACTTTGGTGCAGATTGGCTAATCTCTAGTGGACTCATTGCTGAAAGCCGTGCCTACTACTCTATCATCGCGCTCGCTCCGGCAGTATTCTTTGTAACGTGGATTTCCTGCTTCCGCGGGTATATCCAAGGCTATGAAATGATGACGCCAACGGCGGTCAGTCAAATCGTAGAACAACTGTTACGTGTTATCGTCATGCTCGGTGCCGCAGCTATCTTGTTACCTTATGGTCTACCAGCTGCTGCAGGTGGCGCAAGCTTAGGTGCTGGTGTCGGTGCCTTTGGTGCCTTTCTAGTGCTCTTGTACTATTACTACAAATTGCCTAAGGCAAGTAGCACTGGTGAAAGCTACGATGGCCCTCGTGAATCAGCTAAAGAAATTTTGTCACGACTCTTAACATTGTCTATTCCAATTTCCTTAGCAAGTATCATGTTGCCATTAACAGCCAACCTCGATTTGCTCATCGTTCCACGTCGACTCTTAGATGCTGGTTTCCCGATGAATGAAGTAACAGAACTGTTCGGTTATCTTACAGGTATGGCGGTTCCGCTCATCAACTTGGCAACCATTATTACTGCGGCTCTTGCAACAAGCATTGTCCCAGCTATATCTCATGCCTTTGCCAAACGCGATCATGAAGGTATTTATGACCGCACTGCAGGTTCTATGCGACTAACATTTATGGCAACTGTACCATTTACGGTGCTATTATATGTACTCGCTGCACCTACAGTAACCTTGATTTATAATGCACCTAAGGCAGAATTAGCAACGCAAATTACTGCGTTCTCCATCTTCTTCCTCGGTGTGCACCAAGTAACAACAGGTATCTTACAAGGCCTCAACAAGCCGCGTATCCCAGTAGTTAATATGGGCATTGCTCTAATAATCAAGGTCATCCTTAACTGGACATTAACGGCTATTCCTTGGCTTGGTATCGGTGGTGCTGCTTGGGCAACAGTTGCTGATATTGGCTTTGCTGCATTGCTAAACTTGATTTATATTAAAAAATACACAGGCTACTTCCTCGATATTTCCTTACTTTGGAAAAACGTGGTCAGCGCCGGTGTCATGGGTATACTCATCTATATGAGCTACCACTACTTAATAGATATGTTACCAATGTGGGCTAATTTCATACTTACTGGTATCGAAGGCCTATTGCTCTATGTTATTATCATGGTTCTTTTAAAAGGACTTAATAAAAATGATGGTGCAAGCATGCCACTCATTGGTAGATTCTTTAGATAATAACTTAAAGAGGTTTAACACATATGTGTTAAACCTCTTTTTTACGCTAACTATTACATTATTTTTTACTGCTACTTAATTTTTTATCATTGCCATTATTTTTATTATCTGGACGTATTTCCATAAATTGGATTCGATTCGGAGTAAAACCAATTCCTACAGTAACCTTATCAAATAACTCTTTACTAGATTTAATATCTACATATTGAATCACATCACGCAATTTATAATTACTTACATGAACATCATGTGGTTTATATAGATAATACGTATATAGATTTTGGTTATCATATAACACCATACCAAAGAGTGTTGAATTTTCTTTAACCGCTTCAAAGTATAATGCAGGTACACTGTTATTCCAAACTGTGGCATATTGTAATCGTTTATGCCCTTTTAATCCATGATTTTCAACAATCATTTTTAAATAACTGTATAGAATATTCTTTTTCTCAACACTAACACCTTCTACCAAGGGTTGCTTACCAAATACAGCCTTAATACGTCCTGATTGATAGATATCATAATCCGCCCGACCTATTACTTCATGCTCCTTAAATTTACTATTTTTTAATACTCTAAATGTATAAGGTCCAAGACGTACGGGATCAGTATAGCCCAAAACATCACTTGCAGGCTTAATCGAAGGTAATACATAATTAGCTAATGGCCCCATGGTATCTGTGATAGAACGTTGAGTATCGTCTTTAATAATATTTTTTATAATATCTTTATTTAGAGAGTGAATAATATGATAAGAAAGAGTAGGGGTTTTTGGTAACGTAAAATTAATTGTCCCCTCTACATAATGATCATCAAATCCGATTACATCCCAAGTTGCTTTTTCAAGACCAGGATATGTAAAAACACCTCCATCTACAAAATGAGGAACAGACTTTTCTTTTTCTAAACTCTTTCTTATTACATCCTGTATGATAGATTTATTTACATCTGCATACTCGACATTTGTATTTTCCCACTTAGAACCTTTAGGTTGTGGTCTTGTTTCATAGCCAAAATCAGCTACTCCTGATAAAGTTATGCCACCATTCTTAATAGGATATGAAGAAAAATGTTTCGGATCAATAGACCAGCCTATTATACTTTCTTTAGGACCTGTAAATTTTATATCTGCTCCATTATCTTTAATAATATATACCGTTTTAGAATGATAAATCGCCCTAACTAATTCTTGCGATTTATAAATATCATCATCTAATTTTTCATTATCATAATTGGGGTCATATTGTGCCCATTTTTTAACCTCAGACTCTTGGTAGTCATCAACCTTCTTAGCGAATTCTCCTTGAATACGATATTCTTGATACGCTTCTTTCCCAATATCTGGGCGAGCCCCAGGAATATTAACATCAATGGCCTGAGATACGCCTATAGTCCCTATAAAACCAATACAACTTAACAATAACAAACGTCTTAGCATCATATCTCTCCTTAAATACATATATTTGTTTATAATTTTAACACTTATTTTATATTTTATCAATTTCACTTGTATAGAAATAATATAGAAAAAAAAGTCTGACTATATAGTCAGACTTTATAGTTTATGCTGTTATGCCCATCATAGTTAAAATTTCCATAATAATTGGTATAGCTACCACAAATAATATAGTACTAATCATGACAAGGCCTGTAGCAAATGGCAAGTCAGCTTTCGATTCATTGGCTACAATTGGTAATACTGCAATAACGGGCCCTGCCGATTGTACAACAAAGGTAATGATTGCTATTGGTTCTAGGACGATACCTGCACCATATTGCAAGCCCAGAATGACACAGAACATAATAATCGGTGAAATTACAAAACGACCTATAATACCGCCAATAGAATCTTTATTGAGCTTCATGCTTTTTAGGCCCGCATCATGAAGTACGATACCAATATAAATCAATGATAATGGGGTTACCATATCACCTAAGTAATTCAATGTAGTATGTAAAATTGGTGCTAAAGGAATTTCAAAGAATAAGAATATCAATGCTACAAAGAACCCTAACAATGGTGGAGGTAATAACTTCTTCAAATCAAATTTAAACTTCTTACGCTTTGTTTCTGTATCTACTGTGCTATTACTTATGACATCCGTTTTACTATTATCAAAACCTAATTCAGCATTAGGCAGTGGATCTAATTCTATAAGGAATACCCCAACCATCCATACTGAAATAGTGTTACCGATATAATATAACAAGAAATATGGTAGCGCATCTTGACCAAAGAGGGCGATTTGCACTGGCAATCCAATAAATAAGCAGTTATCATTAACTACCATATTTATAAAAATACCACGCCTACCTCGAGGTACTTTCAGAGCTTTCATCATGATAAAAGCAACGATATACGCAATTACATAGGTTAATGTAACGGCTAGCATCCCATATCGAAGATCCCATAAATCCGATGTATGTAGATGATGCAATACAGATACGAATACACCGGCTGGTAACGCAACAGACATGATAAATCTAGATAGGTTACCACTAAATATAGGGTGAAACATTCCTCGCCCTTTTAGTATATACCCTAGCGAGATTAGCAATACAATAGGTATGATGCTCTGTAAGGATGTAAGAAAAACCATAGTAAACCTCCCGTACAGTTTATTCGTAATCTATCATACCATGTTTTTAACAAAACATATATGTATATAATTTTCCTACAAAAGTAATATGAATTTTAGAAAATGTATCATTCTTAACATATTTTAGTACGTATGAGTTTTATAATTAATTACAATAGTAGTATTATTTATTCACGAATATTTGATATACTAAAATTATACTAATTGTACAATATTTTACACATATGAGGTGATATTATGACAAAACCATTTATTGGTGTATCTGGTAATATCTTACGAGATACTAGTGGTGCCTATGTAGATTTGTTACGTTCTTACGTAAACCAAGACTACCCACGCTCCATCGAAGAAGCTGGTGGCATTCCAGTTATCATTCCATTTACAAAAAATCTCGACGTAGCCCGTGAAACAGTGGCAAAACTTGATGCCTTATTATTATCTGGCGGCCATGATGTATCGCCACTTAATTACGGTGAGGAACCATTGCAAGGTTTAGGCGATGTATTCCCTGAACGAGATCAATTCGATTTTGCTTTACTGAAAGCAGCAGAAGAAAAACAAATTCCTATCTTGTGTTTCAGGGCGTGTGGGACACAGTGAAGGAACTTCAGGGCGTGTGGGGCACAGTGA
>NZ_UQYC01000051.1 GCF_900545205.1 uncultured Veillonella sp.
AAGAACCTCCAGTTTATCTCAATTTGACGATATAAATCTTTACCCCTATAATATAGGTAGATAGTCAGACGAGTCGTACCGTCAGGCTCATCTCTGAAAACAAAAAAGCTTGAGAAATGGCCTTTCAGTTATCGAATCATCTAAGATAACGAAGGGCTATTTTATTTCCCCAACCTCGTATAACTATCCTAATCCTATTATATGATGCATTAATATACGATACAACAATCATTATATTATATAAATATACGAATAAACTAATAAAAGCCGAGCTAATTCTAAGGAATAAAAGCTCGGCTTTTAGTTTATTTAACGTTTGAAAGAATACTAAAGGTTTACCAATGGAATACTTAAAATAATGGAAGCTGTAATTAAGATATACACTACAAAATATAGCTTTAACAAAAGCAATAAACTACCAAATAGGACTTTATAGATAGGTGCATCTTCTTTCTTAGATCGTATCCATTCTTTAGTCTTATAATATATTTTGGGCTTGTTAAAAGCTGGCGGTAATCGCTTACACCATAAAACGAGCCACAGAATACAGCATATATTACCAAAGAGAAAGAATAGAAATAGACCAAAATGCTCCAATGAATATACTTTCAATACATAGATATTATAGAGTAGCTGAGCAAATGTCTCTACAAAGTTAATCCATAAATAGACAAGATAAGCCTTAAGCAAAAGCACTAATATAGTTTTGATATATTTGAGTTTACTCATTGGCACTCTCCTAGCTAATATCATGAAACTTAAAAACAAAATTTCTTATTGAGTTAATATTTTAATCCATTCCATATACCACGGATTAAAGATTGGATCCGCATCAAGCTTCTTTTTATGGCTATTACTTATACGCCATTGAGGTGCCTTTCGTAAACTTTCAACATTATCAAAATCTACATACTCAACCATATCGCGCAATTGTTTATGCTTATACGAAGATTTGCTTTCATCATAATCAATGCGATAACTATAATAATATTCAGAATCCTTTGTAAAATGGCGTAAATAGGATTCCCCATTAGATTTATAGCGATCAACTAGAAATCCTGGAAGACCATTATTCCAAACTGTTGCATACTGTGTAGGCGCCTCAAGGTCACCATATTTATTCAAAAATGCAAAAATTTGTTTTTTTGCCAAACTTTTATCAACAACATTAGGGTCTATTTGAAAGCGTAACACACGGATCTTAATTCCTGAGGCTTCATAAGTACGAACCTCATATTTATTATCTTCCAATGCTTCGCTCACAAGCTTAGCCTTTTTAGGAATACGATAGCTAAAATTGTCCCAATGCTTAACATGGCTATAATTATCTAACCCAGATAAGGGCTCAATAGATGGAATAATATAATTACTCATTACCACTTCAGCAAATTTATCTTGGTATGGATCATTCACATCCCCGCCACCAAGATACGTAATACCATAGGTAGTGTTCGTGTTCTTAGGCGTAAACTCTGTATACATTACATGTGTCTTGGCTTTAAGGATTTTCCAAGATGCATTTTCTAAGCCTGGATATGTATAGATACCTTCATTGTGCATACGTTTACTAAATTCTTTACCATGTGGTGGCCCCACCATCAAAATACTTGTAAAACCACGAACCACAAATAAAGGACCATCACTTGATTTAGATTCAACCGTGTCTCCACGCAAGCTAATATTTGGTACAGATAAACGGATATTATTCTTTCCTTCATGAAGTAAGATAACAGTAGATTGTGAGAATTCTGCTAGCTTATAAGGCTTAACAATATCTGGTTTTTCCTTAAAAATCTTATAGTTATCTGCTTTCGGCTCCTCCTCCAAGCTCTGTACTTCCACTCTAAAGGCTTCAGCTTCTTTTTGGGCATTTTCATTAATATGGGAATAATTTTCGTAAGCATTGGCAGGGATACTCCCATCCGCACCTGGAACGGGTGGTTGCCACTTTGGCACTTCAATCTGTACAGCGTTGACATTCATGGTGAAAGCAGTCGCTAATGCCATCATGATTATACTTTTACGTAACATAAGCCCTCTCTTTTTCTTCTCTCACATTACAACAAAATAAGCACAACCTTATTAGCATAAGTATACTATGCAAACAAGACTGTGCCTATAATTAATAATTTTATAGTTAAGGATATTATCCGACTTAAATTTATGAATTTATTATGAAATATTGTTTTATTATTTAGAGCTTTTTTGTTTTTATATGCCATAATAAAAACAAATGTAAAACTGGCGTATATAATAGGGAGGTTCGCCATGAAAAAATTATTGCTTTTAATGACATTGATTTTCTCTATTTTCTTAAGTAATTCGGCTATTGCAGGTGGAATCTATGCTGATCATTTAAATGGTGATCCCAACTTCATCTTAGTCGATGGTCATATGAGCTCCGCATGGTATATTGATCGTAGTTCATTAGTAGTCCAAAAATATGCTCCACCACAATATATAATTGCAGTAAATGTTATTACTGTAAATAATTACGAACGTGGCAACCGTTCCATATCTAAAGTAACTACAATGCGCTTCCTATATAATTGGAACACAAAAGATATGTTTATAGATAAAGACCTAAATAATAATTGGAGACACTTACGTCCAAATGGCCCTTGGTCAGATACTGGCATCGTAAGGCCAGCGGGAGAAATGGCATTTTATCTTGCCTATAACTTAAAATTCCATGGAAACTTTGCATCAAATTTCTATAAAAGTGCATATTAACTAAACATAAAAGACACCATTATATTCATAATAATGGTGTCTTTTTACTATATATAGCTAAATATTCTAGTCTATTTAATATCATGTTTTGTTTTTATATAATTTAAAGCCACCAATCTTGCTCTATATTCAGTAGACTTATAATTAATATAAGAAGTGAGAAGCGTAAAAATTATTATAAACAAACACCCTAAAGCAGAAATATTCCATAAATCAAAACAAAAAACTAGACCTGCATAGACTAGCACACATATAAAATACGGCCTAAACCACCATTTCTTATCTGATTTAGCATTAAAAGCTAACTTAATAGATAAAATAATAAGCAGAACTGCTGAACTAACAGCTAAATATAACATTATTCTATTATAATTTAAGTCATTAATAACACCAGATTGCATTACATTAATAACTAATGCAGTCAATGCACTTGCAATAAAAAGAAAGTCCATCTTTTTATATACTTCCATCCTAGCACGAATTTCTGATAATTCCATATCAAACTTATACCCTCCATAACCTAAAGATTCATATAATTTAATATACTCTTCAACTAAACTTAATCTCCATTCTCCGTCTAGACAAATAGGTTTATTAGAAAAGTTCTCTTCCGACTTATTTCTAACCCAACACCAAAATCTATTTTTCCAAAATTTCCTCTGCATCGTATATCCCTTCCTCAAATTTTTATCTAATCACCTAAATATATAACTATTAAATATTTACTGTATATAACTAAAGTGAATTAATTTAATAATATATACGAGTCTAAAAGAAAACACCAATATTCATTGAGAATACTGGTGTTTTACTCTATAATCAATGCACTATTTCAAGATTTCCATGATTAAAGCTTCCCTCTAACTGTTGTATCGTAGATTGATATTGATCTTTCATAGATTGCAAATATTTTATTCTTAAAGTATTTATAGAGCCGTTTCCAACAAATCCTTTTATATAATAAATAAATGTACCATCTGTATATGTTACAACATACCAATCATCGCTAACCATATGAAACCCTGGAATACCAGATTCATAAGCATTCGATAAAGCACGATTATACTCATTATATACTGTTTTATTTACTACATTATTAGAACCAAATATGCGCATTTCTATAGTCCCATCTTGTGGGGATATAACTAAACCATCACTATTAGCTGGAGGTGTCCCTTTAACCCAATTAATTGGATACCGCACAGAAAACCCATATCTTCCATTTTTATAAAATGCTAAATCACCGTCTTTTTTATCTGGTAAATTAGAAGTTACATTTTCGTCTCGACTTATTTCATTTGTAGATACTTGAGTAGTACTAGTAACTTCTTTAGTGCTCTGCCCATTATCTTTGATCTGCTGTATTAAGAATACTCCCCCAACACCAATTACAATACCTATTATTATACAAATGGTGGTTACAATAATATGCTTCTTTTTAATTTCGATAATCATATAGAATTCCCCACAAAGAAATATATTGATTTATTGCAATTTAATTAATCTTACCTTATGGCTCATCATCATAGGGAATGCCATATGCTTTTTTATACATCAAATTAGGCAATTTATATTTTTCGTCACCAAATTCAGCAGGTAGAATCATAGCTTTTAGGTTTTCTGCATACACACGTTGTTGGCGAATTTGTCCATTATTGTAATAGGTACCGCCATCATTAACGGTTCCAGTGATACCTGAGTTTTCTTGTTTTGCACGCCAAATAGAGATATATGGCGTCTTATCACCTTGTTTTAAACTGTTATCATGAGCATTAATCAAATGGCGCAAAGAACGATCCATTTGGTAATCGTATTGTACTGAAAGTCCTTGAATCATATTAGCAGCAGGCATGGAAACATAAATGCTGGCTTCAATACGACGATGACCATTCGGTGCCGTTACAGACTTAACAGATGAAAGGTCCAAATATTTTCCATCCCCTCGTCCAGAGTCAGCACTCGAATCGATGTGCTCAAATCGCTCTGAGTTTAATAACTCAGCTTGTGATACGGCTTGACCTTTCATAGGCAATACGAGGCAGGCTAATAACCATAGTGAAAGTAAATATATGCGTTTCATCGTCCACCTCACTGCACCACAATATCGTCAAAATGCTGCTGATACACGGACATAAACATAGCATCCGCTATATCATACATAATAGTGTTATTACGATTAAGTGGGAACTTACGCGTATCATTCACATAATGCATTGGCTTCGTCGCCCCATCAAAGGTATACTTCGCCACATCTACCTCTGTCATAGCCAAACCAGACTTACTTTCACTAGCCTCAATCAAAGCCATCATAGACGGACTCGGATTCATTATACGAGACGAATGAATAAGGGTCGCTAACGAATAGTTAGTATCATAATCCACAGTGAGCTGTCGCTCGTCAATGGTAGATTGATAAGACGTATCCATCACAACATAGTAGGTCCCGCGCAAAGAATACTGTGGCGGTGCATAGCGAAGGGCCTCAATAGAATACGTGTTCAAATAGATATACAAGCCACCACTCTCCATAGAACCATTCATAGATCGAGTATGAACCAACTTAAACTGTGGTGACGTCTTCAACTCTTGATATGTAATTGCCTCTGTAGGCATGGTGAAAGCTAGCAACACAAGGGCTAGCATCAAAATACGTTGAATCATAAAAACCTCTCTCAAAAAATGAATCTTATCTCTCAATAAAATAAGCACAACCTTATTAGCATAAGTATACTATGCAAACAAGCCTGTGCCTATGATTAATAAATTTATAATTTAGTATATAGAATGTACTTTTAATTGATATTTATAAGGTTTATCACCATTTGACGATATATATCTTTATCCCTATAATATAAGTAGATAGTCAGACGAGTCGAAACGTCAGGCGCATCTCGAAAATCAAAATACTTAGGAAATGGCCTTTCTGTTTACTTAGCTACCATGCGGTAACGGAGGGCTATTTGCTTTTTGTAAGGCAAATAAGGGCTACTAAGGCTCCAAAAGCAATGACAATAGCCAGTACTTGTAAGAGGAGCATGATTATTTCATAATCACTCATAGACTTATCCCTCCCTTCAAAAACGAAGAGAGGCTCAACCTCGTCTAACTATCCTAAGTCTATTATAGAACGAACTAATATACGATACAATAAGGAACGAATAATAGAGATATACAGATAAATGCATAAAAAAAAGCCCGTCATGACGGGCTTTTTTTAGTTCCTAATATATATACATTCTCCAACTCCCCAAGAAACTCCTCTTTGTAATTTCCCCAGTTTTTAAGGATAATAGAGTTATACTTGCATACGCACCACAAGTAGGTAAGGGTGATTTAGTATATGTCTCTAACTAGTTTGTAGTTTAGGAGGTGGCATATGGACGCTTTAACTATTATATGGGTCATTGTTTGTGCCTATTTATTACTGAATTTATTGGTCGGCGTGTATTGTCATATTCGTGTAAAAGATAGTACTGACTATCTACTCGCAGGTCGTCGTATTGGGATTCTTATGACGGCAGGCACGTTAGCTGCTACAGAGATCGGTGGCGGGAGTACCGTTGGTGTAGCCGCGAAAGCATATGGTTCTTGGGGTTTATCTGCAGGTTGGTACGTAGTCTCTGCAGGGATTGGGGTTATTCTCGTTGCTTTCATCGCACCACTGTTACGACGTGCCATGGCAACGACCGTACCGGAGATCATCGGTCGTCGCTTTGGTGGATCTAGCCATCTCATTACGTCGATTCTTTCTATGCTCGCAACCATTACCTTGGCAGGCGTACAGATTACTGCAACAGCAACCATTATTAGCGTTCTTACTGGACTTTCAACAGAGCTAGCTATCCTCATCTGCGGCGCGGTACTCGTAATTTACACCATGTCCGGCGGCATGTGGAGCGTAACAATGACAGACGTTATCCACTTCTTCGTTCTCGTTGGAGGCTTTACCCTCGCTGTGCCATTTGTATTACACAATGTGGGCGGCTGGGAAACAGTAGTGTCTAAATTACCACCTGAACAGCTGGGCTTCACAAAGGTTGGTTGGAAAACCATCATCGGCCTTATTATCATGTACTTCATGACCTTCTCCACAGGGCAAGAATCAGTTCAACGGTACTTCGCAGCCAAGAATGAAAGAACCGCTGTTCTCGGTTCTATCATCTGTGGTATTATTATGGCTCTATTCGCCTTTGTTCCTGCCGTATTGGGCCTCGTAGCATTGGCTGAATTCCCGAACATTGAAGCCAATAATGCAGTGGCAACAGTAGCACTTAACCTCATGCCTCCGATTATGGCAGGCTTCGTTATGGCCGCTGTCGTATCAGCGACGCTTTCATCAGGCGCAGGCGATCTCTTAGGCGCCGCAACTGTATTTACCAAGGATATTGTGGAACATCATTTTGGTAAAAGCCTTACAGATGCTCAGCTCACAAGATATAGCCGTCTATGCGTGCTATTCCTCGGCATTATCGCCATCGTTATCTCTCTCGTAAGCAAAGCCATCATTCCAATGCTCGTATTTGCTTTCACCATGAGATCTGCGGGCCCATTCGCTGCCTTCCTACTAGGCCTCACCTGGAAAAATGCAACAGCTGGCGCTGGCATTTGGTCCATCGTGCTCGGCTCTATCGCAGGCGTGTACTGGGAATTCGTGGGCAACCCATACGGCATTATGTCCATCATCTTTGGTTCCATCGTCAGTCTCATCGTCTTTGTGGCTGTGGTGTTCATTGAAAGATCCATGGGTAAACCACCGGCTCCACCGGCTATACCTGATGATTTAAAAGAATAACTTAAAAGAATAATGTAAGAGAACGTTCTAAAAGAGTTCTCTAAGAAAAAACTCCTATCGGTTACACCAATAGGAGTTTTTCTTATTTTATAACGATATCCTTAAATTATGTGCCATACACACATTCATCACAATTTGACGATATATCATAACCTTACTATAATATAGATAGATAGTCAGACGAGTAGTGACGTCAGGCTCATCTCACAAACTTAATAATATGTAGAAATGGCCTTTTCGTTTTATCTAATTTCCGAAGAAACGAAGGGCTATTTTGCTATTTCTAGACAAATAAGCGCCACAAGTGCTCCAAAGGATATCATGACTGATAAAATCCCAAGGATAATCATAATGATTTTATAACCACTCATAAGCAACCCTCCCTTCAAAAACGAAGAGAGGCCCAACCTCGTCCAACTATCCTAACTCTATTATAGAACGAACTAATATACGATACAATAAGGAACGAATAATAGAAATATATAGATAAATACAGTAAAGACCGTACCTAAAAGTACGGTCTTTTTCTTATTTCTTTAGTCTTTTATTCCTAGCTTGTCTTAGTTGCTTGGCATTTCCAAAATCTAAATATTCCATTATATTGCGTAGTTCAATATGGCTATACTTATTGTTACCATCTTCATAGGTAAGGAACATATAATATTCATACTTATCATCTTTTATTAACTGATAAATACGAGACTTCTTTCCTGGATTATATTGATCTAGGAGATAAGAAGGAACACCATTATTCCATACTAAAGCTACTTGAAGAGGTATATCTTTCAGTAATGTTGGATTCTTTTTATAGAAAAAGTGATTGAAAACAGTCTGTGTATATAGTTGTATAGGCTCCCCTTTATCAACTAAAGAACTTCGCGCAACAACGAGTTTCATCCCAGCCCCAACATACACGCGACCTTGAAAATCATCACTTTTATCCTCAATATCTAAAGTCATTCCTTTAGGTAGTCGATAAGTCAGATTGTCCCATGTAATAGTATCACTAGTATTATCTAAATTCTCTAATGGTTGAATAGAAGGAATTACAAAATTAGCCATTGTAGATTCTAACTTTTTTGTAACGGGCTGATTCTTGTTGCCTAAAAATGCCATATACGTCTGATTTGGGTATTTATCGAAAGTAACGGCAGCATACATTACAGGTAGATTTCCATTCGCATATTGCTCTCTTATTCCCCAATAGCCTTTACTAAGGCCTGGATACATAAATTCCCCTTGCCGTTGAGCCTTTTTATTAAATCCTGAATCTTCAACTCGTTCATTAGCACCTAACAGCCCCGCAATAGCATAACGATCAAAAACATACGAGCCTTTACCCTTTTTATCCAAGTCCTCAAAATAACTTTCTACCACTGAAATAGGCAATGTCACTTTAGCCTTATAATCACCTTCGTGCAATAAAATTACAGTAGACTCATGGGTAATTAACTCCAAATACTTTGCATAGGCTTTTTTTAATTGCTCTGCCTGCTCTGCAGTACCTTTCTTCTCAAGAACCTCTCCATCAATCCGCTTATTATACTCTTCCATTTTTTTAATGTGATCAGCAGTAGTAATATTGCGAGTCTTATCGTAACGATAGTTCTGATATGCATTATCTGGAATACTAGCATCAGCCCCTGGTACAGGCGGTTGTCCTTCAGGAACAGTATATTGCGCTGCATCAACAGGCATGGTAAAGGCTAATACTACAGCTAAGCTCAACAATGTACTTTTTAATTTCATACAACACCTCTCAAACAATAATAGACACGTTCTCTCATTAGTATAAGTATACTATATCCGCGAGAACGTGCCTATGTATGCTTATTGCAATTTTTTCAACGCTGCTTTAATTTCGTTTACTTCAGCCCGTAGTTCTTCGTTATCTGCACGCAGTGATGCATTGTCGGCTTGTAGGTCTTTGATTTGTTTTGCCATTTCAAAGCGACTTGTTTTGAGTGTTGGATCTTGTTCGCCTACCTTGAAAGAAGCACCGATGTTAAACATGCTTTCACCACCAAGGGTAACACCAGCATGAATCATGGAGTTTTCATTCGGCTGATAAGAAGCACCAATAGCGCCCGCATTAGAGTTCTTATAATGGCCTACACTGGTCGCAAAGGACCATTTATCGTTTGGATTATAGTCCAAATAATGAAGCCCCGCCAATGCCGCAGAGGCAGCGCCCACCTTGGAGACCTGACGATCCGTATAGGACTTGGCGTTGTTGAGCACCTTGTCCCCAATATTCACCGTATTATTTTCGAGTGTAGAAATACGATTCGTATTATTATCGACCTGCGTTTTCACCTCATGCAACTGGCTGCCATTAATAACATCTGTAGATGTTTTGGAAACCTCACCCTTGGACACATTCACAATCTTATGATTACCGTTATTGAGGCCGTTATCTGTTAAAGAAATGATAGTATCAGCATTATTATCCCCATCGGCTTTTTCAATCACAATGCCATTAGGGCCATACGTGGTTCTATTAATCTGATCGGTATTGCTTTCAACAACTAACCCATCTAAGGTTAAGCTAGAATATTTGATGCCATCAGTATGAGATACCTTGAGTTCATTACCATTTATTTCAACATATTTATCTCTTCCCGCTGGATCATCTGCAACCTCAATGGAGCGAAGACCTTGAACATCTTCGCTCAGTCCAACAGTATAATTCTTCTGTCCATGCTCATTTTCAGTTTCATCTACCGTAATATTATTAAGACCACCTACAGTTGTTCTCATATCTGCTTCTGCCATCACATTAATGCTCAACACAGACATAATCCCAGCTAATACTAACAACTTCTTATTCATGATTACTCCCCCTGAATTCATAGTAATCCCTTAGCCATACAACCTCTTAGAGTATGGTCTAACTAACATAAACATACAAAAACCAATAATAACCTAAAACTTCACAATATACTCCAATTATAAGTCTAGCTTATTTTTATTTCAATGATTAAATTTACTTAATTTTCACTATTTATTCATCTCTAACCAAAAAGACGCTCCTTAAAAGAGCGTCTTTTTATTACCTTACATATACTTACATACATATACTTACATACATATACTTAATAGCAATAAAATAGCTATAAACATATTATTATGTCTCCCGTATGTTATTTTCTCCCTATAGTTCCTCCTCTCTGTCTCTCCCCTATTACTTTATCTCCCCCTACTAGTTCATCTCTCCCCCTAAGGTCTTATCTTGTTAGGTCTCTCCAGGCAATAAATAGTTCGGCCACAACTTGTGGGTTTTGGCTGAGTTTGATGCGGGCTAGCATTTTGCGCACGTAGTTGCAGTGTTCTAGCATGGCTTCGTTCAGCTTATGCTTCACATGGTGTGGGGCTTGGTACACCAAGATAGGTTTAAAGTCGCCCACGTGAATGTAGCTCGTATCTGGATCAGGGCCATCAGTGACGATGTACTGATATGGTATCGCCACATTAAAGAGTCCGTACACCACGTCCTTGCCGATAGGGCGCCGACATTTGATATGACCAAAGGTCAGATGTGGCCCATAGGTCTTAGGCGCCGTATAGCTGCTGCGCCGACCGTCGCTGGTCATAATGTAATTTGGCCTCAACCCTTCTTGTAAGGCCAGCTCACGCAGGATGGTACGAATTGGCAGATGTACCAATTCTTGACGACCGTCTACGAAATAGCACATCGTGCTATCCCCGCCGCCAGGTTCATAGGTAGGAATAAAACAAACAATATGATTCTTCGGATTCGTATAGATCAAATCCAAATTCTCTCCCTTAGATAGCCAAGTGGCCACCGCTACTGGTACTTCATTACATGTCATCATAGGAATTCTCTCCCCTCAACTTAGGAACATTCCTTTCAACAATACAATGAACACGTGTTCTGTGAAAGCAGATTCGCATGCTTTAATCTGCTGTTGGTTTAATTGTATATCACACTGTATAATTTGTAAATATATACACAAAACTATAGAAATTTATGTAAAATTAAAGACTTTATGATCTTGTAAAAGTAATATATACCTATATATGTCATTATTTTCTCATTTACATTGAGAATTGCATATTTTATGTATATCTGTTAATCGCTATTAACGTAATTATGCAGAAATTAGAATATAAATAAGAAATTAAATTATATTAACACATATCATTACGAACTAGACTCTAATAGACTAATACTCATATGTTTACATTACACATTCTAATCGCTTCAGAGTGCTAAGAGTCTCATACATGTATAACGCTAATTAGTACATAACTCTAATTAACACCTAACTCTAATACGTGGACATCTCTAAAACATATATATCTCTAATGAATGTATAGGCTTATTGCATTCATATTAGTGTACTCGTAGTTTCTTAAAGTCTGTCGTCAAGTATCTACGCAGCTTCCGCAGGGCTCGTTCATGGCGCCGTTGGATAGCTTGGCGGCTACAGTTCAGCTCTTCGCTGACAGATACGAGGCTTTTACAATCACCGTACACGCGACGCAATAGGTCTTGTTGATCTGGCGATAGTCTGCCAAGAGCCCATACGAGGCGAGCCCGTAGTCGTTGTTCCTCATCGGCCGTCATGATCATGTCTGCTATATTCTCTCCAGATGAGAAGATATCCATGCCAACCGCTACCTCGCCATCATCGGTGATGCGGTCTGGTATATGAATCTCACGATGATTACGCAACCGCTCCCGCTTCCAATACCGCATGTAACCATATCTAACACCAGCTTTCACAAAGCCAGGGAACGGCACGGAACCTTTCAAATCAAAGCTATAAATCGATTCCAATAGGATGGCCCACAGATAGCTCTCTAGGTCTTCACGAAACTCGCGGTTCCCCGTCTTATTCGTATAATGTAAGATGAGTGGCCGATACCTGCGACAGAGCTCGATTTGAGCCGCATCATGGCGCAGCTCATCAGCGGACCACGGCTGGTACCCAACCGTCTGAATTCGCATATTCGGATTTTGACAAATCGACACGAGGCTCTTATCTGATAAGGATGTTAAGACCTGATGCCCGCAGATAAGAGTCTGTAATTTCAACTCCTCCGGCACCTTGTACTCTGGTTCCTTAGGCGGTATCGTTTCAGATTCTAGTTCATTAGAAGAAGGTCTCTTAGATAGTACTTCTTTGGAAAATGTTCCCTTTGAAGATATCTCCTCAGATTGTAAGCTTGCAGTTTTAATACAGGTTCGTTGTACTAACGGTTCTTCGTTTGTGTATAACATAAATCCCCTTTCCTGCCATGGCATAGCGCTTATCTACACAATAACGCGGAATGGGGATTTTGACAAATTGGCAATTTCTGAGAATTCCTACATATTCTGTCACAATGTAACATTAATTTCTATCCATTAAAAGACATAACTACACACCTAGATAGATAATTGCTGAAAATAATACAAAAAAGACACCACAGAGGAATATGGTGTCTCTTTTAGAGGAATTAGTACTACCATTGGGTAATAGTACGTAAGTTACGATTACTGATATACACGTTAGGAGTAACGTATTCTGATGTTACAAGTAACTGTACAGGTAATCGTATTTTAAATTGTCTGATTACATTGCAATACAGGAGGCTTCCACAAAATCTTTGAGTTGTGGTTTTACGTAGGTTTGGTACACGTCTGCACCATTGCCACGAACGATGTCACCCCAGTATTTATACACATAGCGGTACCAGAAATGGAACATGCTATTTGTGAAGTGGTAGTCAGCGTATTTCGCTGGTCCACGGCTATTCGCTTGGATACGACCTACGAGGCCCATGGCCATCAAGTCGTTTAAGCGAGATGTAAAGGTGCCACTTTTAATTTGGCTAGCTTGCAACAACTCCACATAGTATGGTCTCTCTAGTGTAGCAAGGCCAGATAGAATCGCATTAGCACCGGTGATATTTTTCATATCTCGATGTAAGATATGCTGCGTTTCTTCAAAGAGGGCGCCCGATACGGAGAAGAACAAATTAATGATATTCGTATCGATGCTTTCACCATTGTCAAAGTACTGCACATAAGCAGGCAAACCACCTGTTACGGCGAACACAGTACGCAAATCATCCTTGGCATAGTGAAGGCCCAAGGATTTCATGTCCACCAAGGAGAACGGTTTCACCTCGAAATATTCCGACACATAAGGACCAATCAAGCTGCGATCGCCAATGATGCGGCCATCGAGCTGTTCTAACCCATTCGCCATCAAGATGATGTTCAAACGGCTCGTTTCTTTATAAGTATCTAACAAATCGCGCAAGTGTATAGGGAACTGAGGTACAGCCTCCACCAAGGAAGGGTAATCATCAATCACCACAGTCTGAGGCGTTTTTACACTGCTTTCAAATAGACCCTCAAAGGCCTCTTGCAAGCTAGTGATCGATTCGAATTTATCCTGCCCATCAGCAGGAACAAAACGTGCCTCAAGAGCTCGATTCATATCGGCTACATGGATTGCTTCATTAGCCATGCGACCCGCCAAGTATAACGCCTTATGACGACGCACAAGCTGGGAAGCCACATAGGATTTGCCACTGCGATGCGGACCATACACAACACACAAACTCATTTGATTCATCGCAATACGGGACTGGATACTCTCAATAATTTCAGCACGTCCCACAAAATTCATATACTCTCACCTCCAACATTCTATGGAGACTATTATATCATAAATTTAAAACAAATTTAAACTTATTTTCATATTATTAACATGACTTTTGATTATGTTAAAATTTTTACGCATAAAATATACTTATTTAATGGTTTACTTTTTACTCATATATTGGTGAAAGCCCCCATATTTACTACATTTTATACAGTTGTAATTCCAATACGACTATACAGAGGAAAGTATAATCATAACCACCCGTAGAACGGGTGGTTTGCTCTGACCCTATAAGGGTCTT
>NZ_UQYC01000052.1 GCF_900545205.1 uncultured Veillonella sp.
ACCTAAAATAATCATAATCCATGCGTTATCAGCATTTACACCGTTAGCAATAGCGATGTAGGCTTGTGCACAGGAAAGAATAAAGTAGATAACTGTTAAGTAAATCTTTGCTTTAGGAATTTTAGATGTTCCTGTTTTGTAACGTAATTTACTACCAATATAACCAGAAATACCACCAATAATAACGAGAAGTGGTAAAATCATTGCTACTAATGTAATGGCAGGGAATAATACATTTGCAATAGATGGAATCAACAATGCAATAACAGGTACTAAGAAAGAAGCTGCTGTTGCTGCGATTGGGAAATGTACCGCAATTGGATGTAAATGAAGATCTAGCAATTTTTCACGTTTTGTATTAATGCGACGTGGCTTGTAATCCATCCAAACTGTTGGAGGAAAACCACATGTTGGACAAGGTTGATCCCTGTACTTAGCATCCTCAATATATCCGCATACACGGCAAATTATCCATTCGGTACCTTGTTCAGGTGTTGATTTAGCTGCGGTAGAACTTGTTGCTGCCGTAGCTGCTTTTTGTTCTGCTGTCATAATGAAATCTCCTTACTTAAGAAATTCTATATAATTAAATAATGATTATTATTTAATTATATTATACCATAATTCGCTAAGTAAAAAGTAAAATTTATATACTTATCAAAAAATTAAATATGCCGTAGTACTAACGTATCTATAATCAAAGGTAGCGGTATTTAATTTCGATAACTTAGAATAATAACAAAAAAGACTCTATCTCCTTTACAGAGTTAGAGTCTGAATGCCGAGTCAGGATGCAAATAAAGTAGAGCAAAATAAGACCATACAAACACTTATCGGGTATGTATGTAATATCTAGTACACTTCAGCCAAGGAAACAGCATCAGCTTATCTTGTCATACCCGCTACAAAAGCAAGTACTTTTGTAGCTACTTTTACAAATTTAAACATCTCTCTCATTTCTCTCAAAGTAAAAATAATGTCATATAAAATATAAAAATATATATGAAATTTAGAAATAGTCCCCAACGCCACCCTCATCAAAATAGTTGACACATGGTAATACATTATAAAAAATAACCATACATTTATACGCCATAAGGGCCTACACAATACATACCTTCAATGCCCCGTACATGTAATGGAATAACATCTTTTTACGAATTAAGCAATCGTGGCTTTGTATCCACCCTATCTTGATTACCAACTTATGATTAATACTCTATTAAATCAACCGTCCAATTGGTTGACTGTAATAAATTATCTAAGATACGAATCTCCTTGGCTATTACATCTGCTGTTTTTTGTAATTCACTTACATTCACAGTTGCTATCATTTTAATTTCCGAACCACGAGCACGGTAGTTGATAGCACTTGCACTATCTGCTAAAGCACGATATGCAGATAGACGCATAATTGCACCTTCTTTTTCCGCTATAATTTGTGTTAAAGAACGCCCTTCAACAATAGTTGCACAGTTAGTAAGATTAATATCTTTAATGAGTTGTTGAAGTCTAGCAATTGCCGCTTCTAGTTCTTGCATCAACACTGTAGGGTTTTCATTAGGTGTTTCCCCTTCCTGTACTAAACTATTTTGATTTAAACGACCTTGCAAATCACTAATTTTTTTATTTAAGTCAGCTCGTTCTTGTAATGCCTCAGCTAGTTTCATATTCTCTCACCTCGTAACAAAATAATATGCGCATCAATTTATTTAATGCTACCCATCTACTTATTCTTATTATATAACGACTTATAAAACCTTTCGCATCAAGATATGTGGGCAACCTTCATCAAGGTATTCTTCCCCTTCTGCTTTATATCCGAGGGATTCATAGAATGGTTTTGCCTGTACTTGCGCGGATAAAGAGCAAGTCTTAAATCCATCGCGACGAATACCGTTTTCTGCAGCCATCATAATCTTAGTCCCTAAATGTTGTCCACGATACAACTTACGTACCGCCATGCGTCCAATGTGGGCGTCGCCTTCATCAGAACTTGGAAAGTACCGACAAGTACCAGCCGCCTTGCCATCTATAGATAAGAGAACAAATTTTGCTATATCATCTATTTCATCGAACTCGTCTTCAAAACCCTGTTCTTTCATAAACACATCAATACGTATTTGTTTTATTTCCTCTGTTATATGATCTAAGATTTGAATAACCATATCGTCTCCAAAGCGACTCATATATCGCTATTTATGTAAAATTATTTTTGTCATACTCTACCTAAGAGCGTCAATTGACGTGAGTTAGGTTCATCACCGAAAGGTGGTTATACTATGACTATACTACAATTTAGTCATGAATAGCAAAAATCATTTTTATACAAAAGACCTCATTATATCTGCATTTCAAACAATTTATGAAGCACATTATTTTTAAAACTTCTATGAAATTTAATTTTAAGTATTGCATAATCTTATCATTTGGGTTTATACTATACCCAACATTTTAGAAAGGAGCAATCAAAGATGACTAACCAAATTAGCCTCGCTACAAAACAATACTTTTATTGGTTCTTTATCCAACGTACGGGTAAGGAACTATTTGTGGTACGCTAATTAAGATTTAGTCATTATTAGTTGCTTAGAATAGTAAAAGGGCTGCCCGTATTAAACTACGGGTAGCCCTTTTTTGTTTGCTATCCCGTATGGTAAGCCCTACTATTCACTGTAGTTATAAGGAGGAATTATCATGATTATTACATTGAAACAAAACGCAGCAGAAACAGAAGTATCTCGTTTACGCAGTGAATTAGAGGAAAAAGGCTTCATTATCCATCCTGTAGAAGGTGCACGCTATAATATTTTAGGTCTTATCGGAGACACAGCATCCCTCGATGCTCGTCAAATCGAGTCCCTTGATTTCGTAGATAAAGTAACTCGCATCCAAGAACCATACAAAAAAGCAAACCGTAAATTCCATCCAGATGATTCTGTAATCAACGTAGGTGGTGTATTGATCGGTGGTGGTCACTTCGCAGTAATGGCTGGCCCTTGCTCCGTAGAAACACCTGAACAAGTACTTGAAACAGCAAAAGCTTGTAAAGAAGCTGGCGCTACAATCCTTCGCGGCGGTGCTTTCAAACCTCGTACATCCCCATACTCCTTCCAAGGCATGGGCCCAGAAGGCTTAGAATTATTAGAACTTGCTAAAAAAGAAACAGGCCTTCCTATCGTTTCTGAAGTTATGGATATTTCCCAATTACAATACTTCGATAACGTAGATATGCTTCAAATCGGCGCTCGTAACATGCAAAACTTCACACTTTTAAAAGAAGTAGGTAAATTAAACAAACCAGTTCTTTTAAAACGTGGTTTATCTGCTACATACGAAGAATGGTTGATGGCTGCTGAATACATCATGTCTGAAGGCAATGAACAAGTTGTATTATGCGAACGTGGTATCCGCACATTCGAAACTAAAACTCGTAATACATTAGACGTAACAGCAATCCCTATGATGCATGAATTATCCCACTTGCCAATCATCATGGACCCTAGCCACGCTGCAGGCATGAGCCGCATGGTTCGCCCACTTTCCCTTGCATCCGTAGGCGGCGGCGCAGACGGCCTTATGATCGAAGTTCACAACGATCCATCCAAAGCATTATGCGACGGCCCTCAAGCATTACGTCCAGACCAATTCACTAGCCTTATGAAAGAAGTTATCGCATTGCGCCAAGCATTGGTAGAATGCACTAAATAATCTCACATACCACACAAATAAGCTAGTATCCGTTATAATAGATACTAGCTTATTCTTTTAAGAAAGGAACCGTTATGACTCGCATTCATATTAACGCCTCCACACCTTACGATGTTGTCATCGAGGAAGGCGCTTTACAACGCATCACCGATTATATTAAACCGTTAAAACCAAATTGCCGTGTTATCATCGTTAGCGACAGCAACGTGGCACCACACTATTTGGATTCTGTGAAAGCTAATATGGAACATGCGGGTTATACTGTTTGTGATTATGTGTTCCCTGCTGGTGAAAGCTCCAAAAATGCTCATCAACTCATCGATTTAGTAGAGTATATGGCAGCTCAATCGTTAACGCGTAAAGACCTTCTCATCGCCCTTGGCGGTGGTGTTGTAGGCGATATGGCAGGCTTTGCAGCAGCTACCTACCTACGTGGCATCGACTATGTACAGGTCCCTACATCTCTATTAGCTGCAGTAGACTCCTCTGTAGGCGGTAAAACAGCGGTTAATCTCGAAGCTGGCAAAAACCTTTGGGGTGCTTTCAAACAACCTATCCTTGTTCTCTGCGATCCAACTACGCTCAATACATTGCCAGACATGGAATGGAAAAATGGATGTGGCGAGATTATCAAATACGGTTTCCTCGATGTACCAGGTTTATTAACCCAACTCGAACATAAACCATTAACTAAACATCGCGATAGCGTAAGTGCCGTTATCGCTCGCTGCGTTCAAGCAAAAGCGGATATCGTTGAGCAAGATGAACGCGAATCCGGTGTTCGTGCCCTCTTAAACCTTGGTCATACCTTTGGTCATGGCATCGAAAAGGCCAGTCACTTTGAAGTCCACCATGGCTATGCTGTAGCCATCGGTATGGTCCTCATGGCACAAGGTGCTGTAAAACATGGAGAATTAGATGTAGAGGCATTAGAAAAATTAAAAGCCCTCATCGAAGCACACGATTTGCCAACTACTACGACCATAACGAAAAAAGAGATCTTAGCAGCTGCTAAACATGATAAAAAAAGCGAAGGGGCAACTATAAAAATCGTAGTTCCAACAAGCTATGGACATAGTGAACTTAAGGTGGTAACACACGAAGAGCTTGCCACCTATTTAGATTAAGGAGATTTATATGCATTCCGTAACGAACGCCATTCCTACAGGGACGATTGCGTCCATTCCAGCAAAGGCACATGCACACCGCGCATTGATTTGTGCAGCCCTTGCTACCTCTCCATCTACAATATTACTGAGTCGTACCTCTAAGGATATCGATGCAACGATGGACTCCTTGCGAGGCTTAGGGGCTCACGTAGTATATGAAAATAAAATTGTTACCGTTACTCCTGGCCCAGCTCCAGCAAAAGGCAATGTAGTACCACACGAATCAGGTACTACATTACGCCTTTTATTACCTGTAGCAGCATCCATCTGTAATGATGTAGATGTAGATGCTAAAGGTCGTTTACCAGATCGTCCACTAGAACCTATGCTAGGTGAAATGAAAGCGCACGGCGTAACTTTTTCCCAAGATAAACCGCCATTTACTATGACAGGTCGTCTTCAAGGGGGCAATTTCTCCATGGTAGGCGATGTGAGTAGCCAATTCTTCTCTGGTTTATTGTTGGCAGCCCCTCAAATCGGCTTATCTACTATTACGTCTACGACACCGCTTCAATCTAGCGATTATGTAACATTAACTACTGAAACAATGCGAGATTTTGGTGTCGAAGTAGAACACACTTTACCAGACACAAACATCAATGAGGCTTTCACAGTACCATTTGGTGCGTACTTCATAGGTCGTGATAATTACCAAATCGAAGGCGATTGGTCTAATGCAGCAATCTGGATGGTAGCCGCTGGTATGACGGGCAAACCAATTACTATTACTGGTATGAACAAGAATTCTGTACAAGCAGACCGCCGCATCATGCAAGTTATGATTGATGCTGGTTGTGATGTGGTATGGGATGGTATGAATGTAACGGTTACAGGCCGAGCGTCGAAACCAATTCATGTAGATCTAGAGCAAATGCCTGATATGTTGCCTGTTATGGCAGCCCTGGCTTGCTCTATTTCTGGTGAAAGCGACTTTGTTAAGGGTGCTCGCCTACGCTTAAAAGAATCGGATCGTCTCGTAGCCGTTGCTAATCTCGTGAGAGACTTAGGCGGTACAGTTCGTGAAGACGGTGATGACCTATACATCATCGGTAGTGGTATACTTAAAGGTGGCCAAGGTGATTGCGTAAATGACCATCGCCTCGTTATGGCTGGCACATTGATGGCCCTCATCAGTGAAAATCCTGTTACCTTAAAAGATAGCGAAGCTATCACAAAATCCTATCCAGACTTCTTCGAGGACTGGAACTTACTGGGCGGTAATGCACAACCAGTTTAGATTTCTAATCCTATCTGGTGTAATCTAATAGATAATAGAAATAGTACGTACTATTTAGTAGGAGTTAATATAATGGCATCTAATTTCGGTAAAACCATACAGGTATCTACCTTTGGCGCCTCTCATGGATACGCTATCGGCGGTATTGTTGAAGGTCTACCTTGTGGACATACCATCGATATCGATGAATTAAAAGCCTTTTTAAAGCGCCGTGCGCCAGGGCAAAATCAATTAACAACGCAACGTAAGGAAGCCGATGTACCTGAGTTCTTAGCAGGTATCGTAGATGGTATGCTCAGTGGTTCTCCATTGGCATTTATGATCCGCAACACATCGCAGCATTCCAGCGATTACAATAACTTGCGCGACATCCCTCGCCCATCTCATGCGGACTTCACGGCTCGTATGCGCTACGGCGACAAGGTAGATATGCGCGGAGGCGGCCATTTCTCAGCTCGCCTTACAGCACCACTTTGCGTAGCTGGTGGCATCGCCCTTCAACTATTACGCGAAAAAGGTATCGAAATCCACGGCCATTTAAAACAAGTGGGACCGATCCAAGATGCTCCTATCGATATGGTTCATCCAGATATGAAAGCATTAGCTAACATCGTTACAGAACCAATCGCTATGATTGATCCAGAAAAACGTAGCGAAGTAGAAAACTTGGTCATGAAGCTCAAAAAAGACGGCGACTCTACTGGTGGTATCGTTGAAGTCGTTGCCACAGGCCTACCTATTGGCCTTGGCAATCCAAACTTTGACGGCATCGAAAACCGTTTAGCTCGCGTTATTTTTGGCGTACCAGCCATCAAGGGAGTATCCTTCGGCGGTGGTTTTGATATGTGTGCTAAACTTGGTTCCGAAGTAAATGATGCTTTCACCATGGACCGCGACAAGATTACAACATCTACCAATAATAGCGGTGGTATCCAAGGCGGTATTACCAACGGTTTGCCTCTCGTTATGCAAGTAGGCATCAAGCCAACACCATCCATTTATAAAGAACAACATTCTGTATCACTTTCACAAAAAGAGGACACATTGCTCACAATCCAAGGTCGTCATGACCCATGCGTAGCGCTTCGTGCAGTACCTGTAATCGAAGCTGTTACGGCCCTTGTTATTCTTGATTTCTTAGGAGATATTGACCATGAACTTAGATGAAGTACGCGTTAAAATTAACGACATAAACGATCAGATGCTCGAATTATTCAAAGAGCGCATGGAACTCTCCAAAGACGTAGCAGCGGCAAAGAAAGAAATGAATAAGGCCATTTACGATGCTAAACGGGAGCGCGATATTCTCGACAAAGTGACGAGAGATGCAGGTCCTGACCTCGACCTATATGCGCGTCGTTTCTTCGAAGCATTATTCAGCTTGAGCCGTACGTACCAGTCTGAACAATTATTCCAAGATAATGAGTTCACTGTAAAAATGAAAAAAGCCATTGAGCAATCCCCTACCTTGCCTCCTCAACGAGGCAGCGTAGCTTGTGCTGGCGTATTTGGCAGCAATGCACAAGTGGCATGCGATAAATTATTACCACTTAGCCAAATTCACTACGTAACAGGCTTCCGCGCCGTATTCGATGCCGTTGAGTCTGGCGAATGTCAATTCGGTGTATTACCTATCGAAAATAGCTCTAATGGCTCTGTAAAAGAAGTATACGATCTTCTAGAAGATCGCAAGTGCTATATCGTACGCGGTACACGCCTATGGATTTCTCACGACCTACTCGTGAAAAAAGGCACAAAACTAGAAGATATTCATACTATCATCTCTCACCCACAAGCATTGGGCCAATGTAGCCACTTCCTAGAAAAATTAGAAGGTGTAGAATTGCGCTCCTTCGATAACACGGCTCGTGCTGCACAGCTTGTAGCAGCTAGTGATGACCCTGGTGTAGCAGCTATTGCAGCGCCACAATGTGCAGACTTGTATAACTTGTCTCCATTGATGCGCAACATCCAAAATAGCGATAACAACTATACACGCTTTATCTGCATCAGCAAGGACTTCCATGTATATCCAGGGGCTAATAAAATCTCTGTAGTAACAACAGCAAGCCATGCTCCAGGTGGCCTTGGTACATTGCTTACCAAGTTTGCTAACATCGGCGTAAACCTTACAAAACTCGAGTCTCGCCCTATCGTAGGCCATAACTTTGAGTTCTTGTTCTACCTCGATTTAGAGGCATCTTTAGCGGATCCGAAGGTATTATCCGTTCTAGCAGAGCTTCATACATCCCAAGATAAGTTCCGCTTGCTCGGTAATTATCCAGAAAACTAATATATTCATCCGTACTAGTGCCTATAAGGGCATATATAGTACAATGAATATAGTTATAAAATTCCAATGGCTAATAGGTACCAGCCTATTAGCCATTCTATGTATATTGACCTAGGAGGTCCTATGAAATTTGGTTTACTTGGCCGTACGTTGGGCCATAGCTTCTCCCCTCGCATTCACAGTGCATTAGGGAATACAAATTATGAATTATTTGAGCGCGAACCAAGCCAATTGCAAGAGTTCTTTGCTGATCCAGAATTACAAGGTATTAACATTACCATTCCTTACAAGGTAAATGCCCTTGAAGCTTGTGATGTTATTGACCCTCGCGCAGAACGCATCGGTTGTGTAAATACAATGGTTCGCAAAAATGGTAAATGGCACGGTTATAATACAGACTATGATGGTTTTGTATTTACCCTACAACATGTAGGCATCGATGTAGCTGACAAGGAATGTATCATCCTAGGAGATGGCGCTTCCTCTGCTACCGTTCACGTAGCCCTCGAAGATTTAGGCGCTAAAAACATCGTTCATTTATCTCGTAAAACGGCTCCATTCTATGGTGATGCGCCAAACTATTATGAAACAACGCAGATTATTATTAACTGCACACCTATCGGTATGTATCCTCATAATCCAGCCAATCTCATTGATATTACGCAGTTTTCTAAATTGGAAGGCGTTGTAGACCTCATCTACAATCCACGCCGTACGATTTTACTGTTACAAGCAGAAATGATGGAAATTCCACATTGTGATGGCTTGCCATTCCTTGTGGCACAAGGCGTTGAGGCGGCTAAGCATTTCCAAGGTGAAAGCTTTGGCACAAAGGAAATCGAGCAAATCTTGCGCGATATGCGTCGTGAAAAGGAAAATATCATCCTCATTGGCATGCCTGGTGTAGGTAAAACAACAGTTGGTAAAGCCCTTGGCGAAGAAATGGGTCGCACTTGTGTTGATGTAGATCAAGAGCTAGAAAAAGAAATTGGTGATATTTCTACCTATATTACAGAACAAGGAGAAGATGCATTCCGTGAAAAAGAAGCAGAAATGATTGCAAAACTCGGCACACAAACAGGTCTTGTTATCTCCACTGGTGGCGGCTGTGTAACAGTGCCTAAAAACTACGCACACCTACGCCAAAATGGTCGCATCTATCAATTAACACAACCGGTAGAAAACCTATCTACCACCGGCCGCGTACTCTCCAGTGGTGGTCTAGACCGTTTGCGCGAGCTTGAAGAAATTCGTACACCAATGTATGAAAGCTTCGCTCAATGCATCGTAGAACACAAGCGCAATGCTCCAGAAACAGTAGCGGCTATCCTAGAAGACTTTGAGGCAAACTTATTATAAGAGCTTGTATATCACATTTGTAAAACCCTTTACAGATAAATGGCTAAGAGCATCTAAGTCAGCTAGGGCCTCAATAATCTTATAAGTAAATATATTTACATCTGTGTTTCTAGATAAAACTAAAACGCATATCATAATACCTATGATATAAACTGAAAAGCAGTAGTTATCCCTAAGGTAACTACTGCTTTTTTCTATGTTCTATGTATTATATGTATTTGTAGAAAATTACATTTGCAATTACAATGTAATTACAAAATAGGGTTGATTACTTAAATACCTTTGAATATACAATTAACAATATAAGCAAAACATTTCAGTCACAATCAAAAAATACTAGGAGAATACCATGAAAACCGTAAACCTACAAGTCCGCATCAACGAAGATCTAAAGCAAGAAGTATCTAGCATATTAAAGGCACAGGGCCTATCCTATACATCTATGCTAGATGCACTATTTCGTCAAATTATAAAAGAACGCCGCATTCCGTTTTCCATTGCTTTACCAACAACATCTACAGACAAAACACCAACGCCAAGTACACTCAATAATGACGGTACCTACGAACAACCCCAAACAACATTAAAGGCCTCAGATACTATAAATACATACGGAACATCAACAGAAAACGAGGTAGAAATATCCTTTGATAAGATTGATAAAAAAGGCATACTTAATATCCGGATAAACCCTAAAGTTAAGACACTAACAACAGCAGTCTTAAAAGAAATGGGATTAACTATATCATTGTTGATTACACTAATCTCCAAACAAATACAATTTTCAAAAGCAATTCCTAAGTCAGTAAACAAGCCTTTTGCTTGTGACTCTATGAATGCAGACTTTCTTACTGACGAAGAAATCGACCAACTACTGGAGTTGTCATATATAGATATAGAACAAGGTAATCTAACGCCTTTAGAAGATGTTATTTCTGAATTAAAGAAAGAGGGTCTTCTCTTATGATACATAAGATTGTACTATCTAAAATCGCTAAGAAAGACCTACGAAATATACTATTATCTTTAAAGGAAAAAACAGAAGATTTAAACCTTATTCTTCAACATCAGTCAGAAATCATTGATAATGCATTCTCCCTTGATATTTTTCCTGAAAGGTATCCTTTATATCACGGAAAATATAATAAGAAAAATTTACGAAAAATGGTCACAAAACATTATATTATCTTATACTCTATAAAAAATAAAACTGTAATAATTAATAAAATACTAGCACAAGGTATGAACATATAAAAAAGTCGGCTCTCGCCGACTTTTTCAATGTACTTTTACGCGTTTATGTTGTTGTTCGTCGAATACGCCATCTACGTCGATGGTATCAAGAATTCGTTTGAGTTCATATACATCGATTTGACCTGGTGCAGATGCTTTGCCAGCAGAGGCAAAGGTCATAGCATTGCCGAATAGAGCGCCTGCAGCGCGTGTAACAGCACCTAGTGGCCCCATGGCCATCGTAATGATTGGATCGGATGGATATAAGGCTTTTACTTCAGCTGTCGCCTCAAGTAGTGTAAGAACATCGCCCGTTGTATGCGGCATAACCGCTATCTTTGGCACGTCTGCCAAGAACTCTTTCATTTGAATAAGTCGATTTACAATGACCTCATGACTTGGTGTACCATTAAAATCATGGTTACTCATGATAATCGTAATACCATGTACCTTGGCAAACTCAATGGTTTTGAGCATTCTATCTTGATCAAAGAAGAGTTCAATATCGATAGCATCTACTAAACCTGTAGGAATAATGCGCTCTAACATTGTGAAGTAGTCTTGTGTGGAAATAGATTTCTCCCCGCCTTCACCCTTTGTGCGCCATGTAAATAACAAGGCACGACCTTTTAATTGAGGCTTGATGAGCATTAACAGTTCAATAATAGCGTCAATGGAGTGGGCCCGCTCGTAATAGTCAATGCGTAGCTCCACTACATGACACGGTGTATTACATGCAACCGCAGTGGCATCTAAAATTTCTTTCATTGTTGTGCCCACGATAGGCACACATATCTTTGTACCCTTTTCACCGAGTACAGTATGACCGATACGGACCATAATAACTCCTTTCCGTCCCACAGGGTGAGACAAATGACTTACCTTAAACTAACTATATACCAATATTTTGGTAAAATCAATCAATCTGCCTATATTGAATTGCTATTCACAAAAAGCGTATGAAAGCCAGTTATTATGCACTAAAACCGTATTCTTAGATTAACGATTAACATAATTTTTTGTTATATCCTATTCTCTCGGTCTTATTAAAATTGGTCATATTATTCAATCCTAATGAGTATATCTAATCTATCTAGATAATCTGTCCAAACAATAAAAACTCCACACATAACCGTGTGGAGCTTTCTTTTATGGTATTATTCGTGCTTGGCAGATAGTTTTCTAGATTGGAATGCCATATATAACAATAACAATCCTGTAATACTAAATACATAGGATATACCTATATAAGTGGATACAATACTGGCAAATACTGGTCCTACCATAGACCCAAATTGTTGAGCTGTCGTAGTCATACCAAACATGCGACCTCTAAAGCTTGGATCTGTATTAAGTGTTACCGCTGCACTTAAGGATGGATTAATACCTACAATACATGACCCAATTAAGACTTGTAATACGCCAAACCACCAAATGCCTACGGGTAAGCTTTGAAGCAATAGAACAATACCACTACCAATCATACAGTAGGATATGGTCTTAAAGTAGCCACGACGTTCACCAAGGCGAACCCATAGGTTTGTCGTCAAGGATCCTGCTAAGCCGCCGATGCTAAGGATGGTACCAGAAATAATGGCTGCCCCTTCCATGGTGCCTTGCATATCTCCGACATAGAGGGCCAAGATAGGTTGCAACATCATGATAGCACATTGCATGAAGAAGAAAATCCAAAGTAATCGTACTAATACTGGCTGTTGTTGAACAGCTTTAAAGTCTTCACGTAAGGATGTAGATTTAGTAGGTTGCGTCGGCTGTTCTTTTCCATCAGCACCTGTAGCATGTAATTTTGGTTCTTTCACAAAGAACAATACGGCCAAGGTCGCAATAAATACAGCGATGCCGGACACATAGAATACAGGACGCATGCCTACTACACTTTCAACGGCGCCACCTAAAAATGGGCCGATGACATTACCTAGGATAAGCCCCGTCTGGAAGATGCCTAAAGCCCTACCAACCTGTTTCTCATCAACACTGAGGGAAACCATGGTCATCGCTGCTGGATAAAACCCATTGGCAAAACCAACGAGGGCCCGCCCCATGAGTAGTTGATATTGGTCGGTAACTAGACCAATTAATACATAACAGATAGCAATTGCAAAACCGGCACGCAGGGCCATCCGTTTTTTACCTTTGTTATCCGCAATCTTCCCCCATATAGGAGCCATAATGCCCGCAATGAGGAAGGTAATACCGAAAACGAGGCCTGACCAAAGAGCTACATCAGCCTTTGGCACACCTAACTCTAAAAGATAGATAGGCAAAAACGGAATGATCATGGTGTAACATATCGCCAGTACCGTCATGGCAGCTGTAATAATCCATACATTGCGCATGCCACCGCGAGCATCATATGCAGTTGTGCTCATCCTTTGCCTCCTTTCATATATAAAAGTATATATAGCAATATACTTTTACATTCTATATAAATAAGAGCCGCATATAATACGCGACTCTCTCATTTATTCCGTTGGAAATTTGTGATCCATTACATCCTGTAAGGATACACGTTCCATAACGTGACGGAATTCATCTTGCAAATACTGCCACAATGGAGCAGTCAAGCAATCATTAAACATAGGACATGGCTCAACATCATCTTCTAAACAAGATACGAGAGCAATGGAGTCCTCTGCAGCATATAAAATTTCATATACATTGTATTCAGCAGGCGATTTCACCAAGCGATATCCACCGTATTTACCACGGCCACTTTTAACGAGGCCAGCGGAGGATAAGCGAGATACAATCCCCTCTAAGTATTTATCGGAAAATCCTTGGCGTTCAGCAATTTCACGAATGGGTACATTTTTTTCTACCCCGTGCTCTGCAATATCAGCCAATATCCGTAGAGCATAACGCCCTTTAGTAGATATTTTCATAAGTTAACCTCTAAGTCATTCATAATATATTTATAGTATATCATAAATTCATACAAAAAATGGTGGGAAATATGGTACACTATACATATATCGAAATATTTTCATTTAGATATAATTTTTAATTTCATATCGGGAGGGTGTTATCTAATGTTAGATAAACTATTTCAACTCAGTGAGCGCGGTACCACTGTTAAAACCGAGATTTTAGCAGGTATTACTACGTTTATCACAATGGCGTACATCCTATTCTTGGCGCCTAACATTCTTAGTCTCGCAGGGATGGATAAAGACGCAGTCCTCATCGCTACAGCCTTAGGTGGTGGCCTTGTAACGATTGCTATGGGTTTATTCGTAAACTATCCTATCGCCCTCGCTCCAGGGGTTGGCCTCTTAGCCTTTTACTCCTTTACCGTAGTTCTCGGTATGGG
>NZ_UQYC01000053.1 GCF_900545205.1 uncultured Veillonella sp.
ATTTAACTGTATTTAATGCACCGAACTTTAAACAGCTACAAAAAGAATTAGAAGAGGCTAAGCAAGCGGGGGTTCCTTATGATGAAATGAAGGAGCCTTTAGATAAGCTACTTTCAAAATTGAACGAAATTACACCGGTTGCGGAAGAACTTGATGCATACTATAAATCTAAAGGGTATACTACAGATAACTATGCTAAGGAGCAACAATTAGGTCCTAAATATGTTCAGTTATACGAACAATTTATTCCTATTTATGCTGACTTTGATAATTTGATGCATAAGATTAACACGGACCGATTGCAACAACGGTTACAACAATTGCGCGATGCAGGTAAGAAAAATGCAGCCGCTGCACAAGAGGTTTCTTTGCGACTTACTGCAGTCCTAGAAAAGCTAGATAGTGAAAAAGAACCAGATGTAAATGCTATCAATCAAGAGCTACAAGCTATTGGTGATTTAGCGAATGGTATTTCTAATCCTAAGTATGACCCTGTTAAGACTTCTGTAAACTCTACGATTGGTGCCATTCGTACTTATATGGGATCCAAACAAGATAACGATTATAAACATATGGTTGAGGCCTATAACCGTTATATTTCAAATATGAATACCACCAATATGAATGAATTGGATCAATAGAGTTAATACGGTTTAAGACGGATACGTTATATATGAGTTAATATAAGTATGAGCATCATATAAGCGTAACTTAGTGTAAGTATTATATATAAAAAGCTGTATCGAATGAGGATATCATTTGATACAGCTTTTATGTATTTATAGGCTAGATATAGTTGCTAAAATCTCTTGTGAGATTGCATGCAGATAGCAAACGCTCTCTTGTACTTAACTACATTTTTCTAATGGTTGTAATTTGATTTGATAATGAAAACAACACTAAGGCTATCCAGATACAACCAAAGGCAATCATCTGTGGTGTGCCAAAGCTTTCACCAAAGTAGAAAATAGATAGCAACAAGGCAATGGTAGGGGAGACATATTGCAGGAATCCTAGTAGGTTGAGCGGCAATAGTTGGGCGCCATAGGAGAATAGCACCAATGGAACCGATGTTGTTAGACCGCAGGCTATGAGTAGCATGGACGTATACCAGTCTGTGCTGAAATAGGACCACACTGTATTATCGACCATGGTCGTATATAGTAAGGCTAGTGGTGTTAATAGCCAAGCCTCAAAGGCGATGCTCGTAAAGGGCGAGATGAGCAGTTTCTTTTTTACGACCCCATAGAGGCCAAAGGAAACGGCGAGGATCATCGACACTAACGGCAAGGATCCCACTTGATAGGTGAGCAAGGCGATGCCGATGGTAGCGATGAGGACGCTTAGCTTTTTTGGTACAGATAGAACCTCTTTAAATAGGATGACACCTAACACCACATTGAAGAGTGGGTTGATGTAATAGCCAAGGCTCGTGTCCATAACTTGATTGTTGGCGATGGCCCAAATATAGGTAAACCAATTTACGCTGATGATAACTGATGCTACCAACAGTAGCAATAGTTGTGAACGCTGTTCTTTTAGTAATTGAAAGTCCTTTTTGAACTGTTTAAAATGTAGACCAAATACGACGATGGCCATGCAGATGCCTGACCAGATAATGCGCTGCGCCAGTATATTATATGGTGTAACATGGTTTAATAATGCCCAATAGAGAGGGAGTAAGCCCCAGATGATATAGCAACTAAGGGCTGTCATTAGACCTTTTTTACTTGTGTGCTCCATAATGCCTCCTTGTGATTGTATTCATTATATCACGCATTGTGGGTGTGTTTGTGCGTGGGCTTAGATTTTATGATGATTTGTACTCGATTTATAACTCGATTTGCAGACAATGAATACGTATATTTGAAAGTGATGAGTTTTTGTCATTTTAAATATGCATTAGTTATAACTTGAAATTTGTTACTTATGATTAACTGTTATGTTCATTGACTTTGTGCATAATCTTACACTATATTGGACTTAGAACAACGAATATAGAGAATAGGTGTCGCAAGACTTAATAGAGAAATCGGTACAAGCCGATGCGGTCCCGCCACTGTAAGGACGAGCCTGCTTTCATATATGTCACTGGAGAAATCTGGGAAGGCGAAAGCGAGGTGATGAGCCCAAGCCAGGAGAACTGCCTATTTGATAATCACCGTTATGTACCTACGAGCGATAGGAAGGGGATTGAGGTATGCTGGTTTCAGTGTTTTTTGGCATACTTTTCAACAAGGAACCTTACGTGTCACTTTTGGGTGGCACGTTTTTTTATTGCCCTTGAAAGTGACTGTTGAGCATATACATCAGGCTTTATTGTTAGTAAACTGATGGACACAGATTTGAGGTTGATGTGATCCATAGATAGGAAAGCTTTGGTGGTGTATAAGCATAACATTTGTAGGTACGGTGCGCTGTTTCTCGGTATGGTTTCGAGTTGAAAAGGAGGCACATATATGTCTGACAAAAAGACTTCAAAGGATGCTGAACGCGATCTATTAGCTCCTGTATCCTTTGATGAATTTGAGAAACCTACGTATGAACAATGGCAGGCAGAGGTTGAAAAGGCGTTAAAGGGTGGCGACTTCCATAAGAAGATGTTCACGAAAACCTATGAAGGTATTACGTTGCAGCCGATTTACACACCTGCATTGCATGCAGAAGCAATTCCTAAGGGCGTATACCCTGGGGCAGGTGAGTTCCTACGTGGCACTAAGGCAAGTGGTTATATTAAAGACTCTTGGGGTGTATCCCAATATGTAGATGACTCTTTGCCTAAAGATGCTAATCATGCAAGTTTATACGAGATTGTAAAAGGTGGCACCATTCACAACATCCGCCTAGATGAAGCAACACGTCATGATCAAGACGTGCAAGTAGGCGCATCTGTTGGCGTTGGTGGTACATCTGTATCCACCATGGATGACTGCAAACAATTGATTGACCGCTTCAATTTGAAGGAAAATCCTTTGTACATTGAAACTGGTGCTTCTGCAGCCATCTTGCTTGGCATGTTAGCGGCTACAGTGAAAGGCGCTAAAAAACAAACGTCTGACTTGAAAGGTCTCGTTGGTGCCGACCCTATCGGTGTTTTGGCGAAAGACGGTGCTTTGCACATTTCCTTAGATACAGCCTTTGATGAAATGGCACATACTGTTGTATGGGCTAAAGAGCAAGCTCCAGAGCTTAAAACAGTGCTTGTATCCGGCGATGTTTACGCTAATGGCGGCGCTAACGATGTGCAAGAGGTTGCTTATGCATTGGCAACGGCTGTATGCTACGTGCGTCAATTAGCACAACGCAACATCGATATTCACACCATTGCGAAGAGCATGATGTTCACATTCTCCTTAGGTGCTAACTTCTTTATGGAAATTGCTAAATTACGTGCCTTGCGCGTACTTTGGGCTCGCATTATGGAAGCTTTCGGTGCCGAAGAAGCGGACCGTGCTGTTCATGTACACGGCAGAACATCTGCTTTCACAAAAACTGTATACGACCCATATGTAAACTTGTTGCGCAATACGACACAAGCATTCTCTGGCGTTGTAGGCGGTTTGAACAGCCTTGAAGTATCTCCATTTGACCAACCAATTCGCAAAGCGGATGATTTCTCTCGCCGTATTGCCCGTAACATCCAAGTTATGTTGCAAACTGAATTCGAGTTGCGCCAACCTGTGGACCCTGTAGGCGGTTCCTGGTATGTGGAAACATTGGCTGCTGAACTCTGTGAAAAAATCTGGGCTGAGTTCCAAACCATCGAAGCTAAAGGCGGCATTATTGCAGCGTTGAAAGAAGGCTATCCTCAAGCTCAAGTGAAAGCCATCCTCGATGAACGTTTCAAGAACCTTGCATTCCGTAAGGACGTAGCTGTTGGTAACAACATGTATGCGAATATGACGGAAGAATTGCTTGATCCAAAACCAGAAAATCAAGAAACATTGCGTCAAAAACGAGCTGCTCAAATCGATGAGTACTTGGCAGGTGCAGAGGCTGATGCGGTTGTGAAAGCACAGGCTACTCTAGAAGCAAGTACGACAGAGCCAGGTGCGTTGATTGGCCTCATCGAACTTGGGGCATTACAAAAATTGACAATCCGCCAAATCCGTAAGGCTTTAGATGCCGGCGATATTGCTTCTGAAACAATCGAACCAATTACAGCACATCGCTGGACTGAACAATTCGAAGCCCTTCGCATGCGCACGGAAGCGTATAAACAACGTACGAAAGACAATGTGAAGGTATTCTTGGCTAATATGGGCCCAATCCCTCAACATAAACCTCGTGCGGACTTCTCCACAGGCTTCTTCGAAGTAGGTGCTTTTGAAGTTATTAAAAATGATGGACATGAAACAACGGCTGATGCGGCGAAGGCTGCTCGTGAAAGTGGTGCCGATGTTGTCGTTATCTGTTCCACAGATGATACATATCCAGAATTAGTACCACCACTCGCTAAAGAGTTGAAAGAAACTATGCCGAATGTAACAGTTATTTTGGCAGGGGCGCCTCCTAAGGACCTTGAGCCTGTATACCGTGAAGCTGGCGTAGACGACTTCATTTCCGTTCGTGCAAATTGCTACGAAATCTTACATACGTTACAAGATAAGAAAGGGATGTGAGCTCATGTTTAAAAATCCAGACTTCTCCTCTCTTGGCTTGGGATCTCAGTCGCCGACATCTCGCGATGCATGGCTTGCTGAACTTCAAAAAGAAACAGGAAAAAGCTTTGAAGATTTATATAATACGACAATGGAGCAAATCCAACTAAAACCTCTCTACACAGAGATGGATTATGAAGGAATGACACACCTTGATTACATGGCTGGTGTACCTCCATTCTTGCGTGGACCTTATTCCACAATGTACGTAACTCGTCCTTGGACAGTACGTCAGTACGCTGGTTTCTCCACAGCCGAAGAATCCAATGCATTCTACCGTCGTAACTTGGCAGCGGGCCAAAAAGGTTTGTCTATCGCCTTTGACCTTGCCACACATCGTGGTTACGACTCCGACCATCCTCGCGTAGTAGGTGATGTTGGTAAAGCGGGCGTTGCGGTAGACTCCATCCTCGATATGGAAATTTTATTCTCCGGTATTCCTCTCGACCAAATGTCCGTATCCATGACAATGAACGGCGCCGTATTGCCTGTCATGGCGTTCTACATCCTAGCTGGTGAAGAACAAGGCGTTGATAAAAAGGTTATGGCTGGTACGATCCAAAATGATATCTTGAAAGAATTCATGGTACGTAACACCTATATTTACCCTCCAGCTACGTCCATGCGCATCATCGGTGATATCTTTGCGTACACATCCCAGTACATGCCTAAGTTCAATAGTATCTCCATTTCTGGCTACCATATGCAAGAAGCCGGTGCTACAGCAGACATCGAATTAGGTTACACCTTGGCCGATGGTCTTGAATACATCCGTACCGGTGTAAATGCAGGCCTTCACGTAGATAAATTCGCTCCACGGTTGTCCTTCTTCTGGGCAATCGGTAAAAACTACTTCATGGAAGTAGCAAAAATGCGTGCTGCACGTATGTTGTGGGCTAAGATTATTAAGAGCTTCGGTTCTGAAAATCCTAAATCCATGGCTCTTCGTACACATAGTCAAACATCTGGTTGGTCCTTAACAGAACAAGATCCATTCAACAACGTAGCTCGTACATGTATGGAAGCAATGGGTGCTGCATTGGGCCATACGCAATCTCTACATACGAATGCGCTTGATGAAGCCATTGCGTTGCCTACGGACTTCTCTGCACGTATCGCTCGTAATACTCAGCTTTACATTCAAGACGAAACTAAAGTATGTAAGGTTATCGACCCATGGGGCGGTTCCTACTATGTAGAAGCATTGACTGATGAATTGATTCGCCGTGCTTGGGGTCATATCCAAGAAATCGAATCCCTTGGTGGTATGGCGAAAGCGATTGATACTGGTCTTCCTAAGATGCGTATCGAAGAAGCGGCAGCTCGTCGCCAAGCTCGTATCGATTCTGGCCGTGAAGCGATTATTGGTATCAATAAATATCGTCTAGATAAAGAAGATCCATTGGATATCCTCGACGTAGATAATACGGCTGTACGAGAAGCGCAAATTCGTCGCCTCGAACAATTGCGTGCTAACCGTGACGAAGATAAGGTTCAATCCTGTCTCGAAGCGATTACCAATGCTACAGAATCTGGGGAAGGCAACTTGCTTGCTCTTGCCCTTGAAGCTGCTCGTGCTCGTGCATCCTTGGGTGAAATTTCCTTTGCTGTTGAAAAGGTTTGCGGTCGTCATAAAGCGGTTATTCGCTCTATTTCCGGTGTATACTCCAGCGAATATGAAGATGACGATGTCATTAAAGAAGTACGTCAAATGGCAGATGACTTCGAAGAACTCGAAGGTCGTCGCCCTCGTATCATGATTGCGAAGATGGGCCAAGACGGTCATGACCGCGGTGCCAAAGTTATCGCTACATCCTTCGCGGATATGGGCTTTGATGTGGATATTGGACCTTTGTTCCAAACTCCAGAAGAAACAGCGCAAGATGCGGTGGATAATGACGTTCACATCGTCGGGTTCAGTTCTCTTGCAGCAGGTCACAAAACATTGTTACCTCAACTCGTGGAAGAACTCAACAAGCGAGGTCGTGGAGATATTTTGGTTGCCATCGGTGGCGTAATCCCTGCTCAGGACTATGAGTTCCTACGCGAACATGGCGCAGTGGCTATCTTTGGCCCTGGTACAGTCTTGCCTGTAGCGGCTAAGAAATTGCTAGAAACATTGACTAGTCACGTTCAAGACGAGTCTAATGACTGATAACAAACGGCCTACCCCGGACGCATTGCATACGACTCAGAATGCTACCTTCACCACTGGTGAAGGTAGGGCCCCTGAATTAGGTGTAAAAAATGCAAATGCCGAGGGTAGTACCTATCGTCCCGATTGGGTGCCGGAAGATGCGAAAAAGGATGATACCTTCGCGTGTCATGTAATGAAAGGCGTCAAGGAAATGCATGACGGCCTCTTGTCTAGCTCCGCTCATCTGGCTCCGTCGGTACGTCCCGTACAGCGGCGAAAGAAGTTAACTGTCGCTGATTATGTACGCGGTATCGAGCAGGGGGACCGCGTTATACTTTCACGGGCTATTACGTTAGTAGAAAGTAATAATAAGGAACACTTTAAATTAGCTCAACAAGTATTGCAAGCTATATTGCCTCGCACGGGCAAGGCGTTGCGCATCGGCATTACTGGTGTGCCTGGGGCCGGTAAAAGTACATTTATTGAAGCCTTTGGCAATATGCTCATTGAAGCAGGTTACAAGGTAGCCGTACTTGCTGTAGACCCTACGAGCCAAGTCACAAAGGGCAGTATTTTGGGCGATAAAACGCGGATGGAAACATTGACGAAACATCCTGACGCGTACATTCGTCCGTCGCCAGCAGGTGGAACACTAGGTGGTGTAGCTCGTAAAAGTAGAGAGACCATGCTACTTTGCGAGGCTGCTGGGTACGATATTATTCTCGTCGAAACCGTAGGGGTTGGGCAAAGCGAAGTCACTGTGCGCTCCATGGTAGACTTCTTTATGCTCATCGTCTTAACTGGTGCAGGCGATGAATTGCAAGGCATCAAAAAAGGCGTTATGGAGCTGGCTGATGCTATTGTGGTTAACAAGGCTGATGGGGACAACCTCAAGCGTGCTTTCATCGCTCGTAGCGATTACGATCGGATGTTACATTACATCCGTCCAGCTACGGAAAAATGGAAAACACAAGCCTATACTTGTTCAGCTGTTACGAAGGATGGTCTCGACGAATTGTGGGATGTAATCCAAGAATTTGCTGAACAAGGTAAAGAAAATGGCGTCTTCTTAAAACGCCGTCAAGAACAATCCCTCCGTTGGGTACGTGATATGATTGACGAACACTTGCACAACCTATTCTTTAATAATGTAGTCATTCAAGGTCGTATGGGCGAAGTCGAAGCAGCTGTTTTAGACGGTGAAATGAGCGAATCTCAAGCCGTTGAAGAATTAATTGGGGTTTTTGACAAGTCTATTAAATGAGTAGATAGCTACATACCTATTTGATAAGATGGCATAACTTATCTATTAAGACACTCCGATTAGCTATCATACTGATTTAGACATATAAGATGTATCCAGAAAAGGCATAGTATAAACATTACTATTGGGTTTAGCCCAATGAAGATGTATACTATGCCTTTTTATGTGCCTGTGAAAGCATATTCATGAAACAAATTTCATAAAAAACACGGTTGATACTTTCATAAATATCATATATGATATATAATTTAATCATAGATTGTTACTTGTATGTGATTAAAAAGAGAGGGTCATTATGAAACCACTAGTAAAGAAAATGCTAACAGTAGTATTGTGCGCATCAACTCTAACAGCACCATTATTCTTGACAGGATGTAGTGTTTCTAAGGTTGCCAATAGCGTACAACAAGGTGTTCAAAAGAAATCACAAGATGACGTTAAAGTGTTTAACAACTACATTAAAGCCGTTGGCGATTTTAACAGTCATACAGTGCGCTTTGGCTATGCTATCGGCCCAGACATTCAAAAACTAAGAGAAGGTCAACATTTAACAAGCTTTATGGCACCACATTTTGATTCTTTACAAAAGAACTTACAAGCCGCTAAGGATGCTGGCGTGCCATATGATGATATGAAAGAACCTTTAGATAATGTATTGGCTGTATTAAAGGATATTGTACCAGTAGCCAGTGAATTGGATACGTACTACGAAACTAATTCATATCAAGCAGATAATTATGCTAAGGAACAACAATTAGGACCTAAATACGTTCAATTATATGATCAGTTCTATGCAGCGTATAATCAACTAGACGCAGTAATTCACAAACACAATACGGAAAACCAACAAGAACAGTTGAAAGAACTTAAAGAGTCTGGCAAGAAAAATGCAGCGGCAGCTCAAGAAGTTCATTTACGTTTAACTGCTTTATTGGATGGCTTTGAAGAGGGTAAACAAATTGATGTAAATGCAGCTAACCAAGAGTTACAAGGCATCATGGACGTATCTAATAGTATTACTAGTCCGGAATATAACAGTACTAAGAATTCATTAAATACAGCTATTGGTAGAATTCGTACATTCTTAGGTGACCAAACAAATGATCATTATAATGATATGGTTGAATCCTATAATCGCTTCATTGGCAGTATGAATCGTTTGGATATGAACAAACTTGATAAATAATATCTAGTGGTATATACCGTTTCGTATAATGTTAGAGAGGGTCTTAAAATGAGTAAAAAAATGTTGTTACCTGTTGGTGTAGTTGTTTTAATTATAGGTATAGTTATCTTGTTATTAAATCCAGATCCAGCTACAACGAATTTGGAAATTGCAAGAAATGCTACTAATGCACGAGAGGCAGCTAAAGCAATTTCTTCTAACAATCAAACGTATGCTTGGATGTATTCCATCGGCATGTTCTGTAGTGGCTTTGGCTTGTCCTTAACAATCGGTGGCATACTTGTAAAATTCCTTAAAAAAGACTAATAAATTATACGAATGTAATGGTTATGCTATGGTTAAATCATGACGGAATAAGGTCCGGCAAAGGTAAAATAGAAGTAGAATAAAAGCAAAATTAAAGCAAAATTAAAGGCTATACTAATATGTGTATCATGATTAGTATAGCCTTTTTTTGTCTCATACATATTTTTAGATGCCTTAAAACGTGATATAATAAAGGTTATTGGGGCCTAGAGGGTGAAGGCTTTTGGAGGTTAGTATGAGTAGCATAGCGCATTTATTTGTGGCTGGTGGATTTGTTATGTATCCGCTAGTAATTTTTTTGCTCTTTGCATTGATGATTGGCATTGAGCGTATCATTTTATATCGTAAGTTTACAAAGGACTTGCGCCGCTTTAATAAGGTATTAGAGAAGAATCAATCTTGGGTCATGTTACCAAGTGTTCTGGAACGCGACACAGAGGAGCTTGGCGCTTTATTTGCTCGCGCTATGCGCAGTGCAAAGAACTATAATGGTTTAGAAAACCGTTTGCAAGACGTAGTATCTTACGCCGATGAGCGTTTAAAACGCGGCCTTAGCTGGCTTAGCATGATTGTAACAATGGCACCGTTGTTAGGGCTGTTGGGTACAGTGCTGGGTATGATTCGCGCCTTTGCTGTTGTAGGTGGCGATATTGGAGCGCCTACCATCATTACAGGCGGTGTATCTGAAGCCTTAGTGGCAACGGCTACAGGCTTGACTGTAGCGATTATCGCTCTTGGCTTTCACAGTTACTGTGCAGCAAAGGTAAACGATTCTATTACTACATTAGAGCATGAGTGCGGCAACATCCTCGATGCGTACAACGAGGAACATGATATATGAGACGGCGCACATTAGGGGTTAAAAAAGAACCGACCATCATGATTATCCCTATGATCGATATCGTATTTTTCTTATTGGTATTCTTCATGGTTGGCACGCTGTACATGAATACAGAGCAACAAATTCCGCTCAATTTGCCATCTGCATCCACATCTACGGCAAAATCTATTGAACCTATTACGATTACGCTCACCACAACGCACACGCTATATATCGACAATCAGGAAATCTCTTCCGACCGATTGGCTGAAGAGGTACAATCTATCGTGAAACAGGCACCTCGACAAGCTTTTGTCATTCGTGCATCTAAGGATGTTTACTATAGCGAGGTTATCGCCCTATTGGACATGCTCAAGGTGAATGGCGCTAAATATATTAGCGTTGCTACGGAACGGAAGTGATTCTATGTTTGAATCGCATTATTTGAAACCGTTCATCGTGTCCTTAGGCATTACGACGATACTCGTATCTGGGATGGGGCTTTCTTTACGAGGTATGGCAGGAACTGGTGTAGCCCATGATGCGGCGGAAATTAGCTTTAATTTGCCTGATGATGGTGAAAGCGATACAGGGGTTGAGGCTGTTGACACTGCACCGAAACCAGCGGAAAATCCTATGGAAAAACCACAGAATGTAACTCCAGAAGGCGCGGCACCTAAGGCGAATTCTTTGGTGAATGAGCGCAAGCAAGAGGATGAACGTACTAAAGAGTTAAGTGAAAGTACAGCAGCATCTAGTATGCGCCGAGAATGGGCCGTTCCAAAGGCTATTGAATCGGAAACGAGCAGTAGTGAACAAGCGGTAGTTACGCACGGGGCTGATTCTAAGGATGGAAAATCCTCCAAGAATAGTAAAGCGCCTGTCGGTAAAGATATAACATCGGATCCGAATGCAACTGGAAATGGATTGCTTGAATCTAGTGACTTATCCTTCTTATCTGATTTAGCATTGAGTTTATTGACGCCAGGACAACAAGCGCTTTTACAAAAACCAGATATTAATCCTCATGACTATTTGCGGACTGTGCAAGAACAGGGGCGAGCATCTGTTGTAACAGGCAAGGTGGTAGTACGAGTTAACTTTGATGTTAACGGTAATGTCATTGTTGGCGAACATACGCCACTGATTGTGGATGATGTACCACCAGCTGTACGAGACGAAGCGCTGCGCATCATCAAAAGTAGTGGATCCATTGTTAACCGACGGGGCGAACCTGTTTACTTAGCGGTTCCCGTTATTCTAGGACAATAAAGAGGCATATCTCATACAAATGTATGTAAGATATGCCTCTTTTTATGTTTATAAAACTCTCTTGACAGTTAGTGTATGATTAAAGTAGGTACAGTAGTAAGTCGTGCCAAGTAGTTCCTATCAGGAGGTTTATATGAAAGCTTATGAAATTTTGAATAATCCCTTCCTAAATAAAGGTACCGCCTTTACAAAGGAAGAACGTAAAAACCTTGGTCTTGAAGGTTTATTGCCTCCAGTTGTACAAACGTTAGAACAGCAAGCAACTCAAACTTACGAATTATTTAGTCGCAAAGATTCTCTATTACAAAAACGTGAATTCTTGATGCGCATTTTCTCTACAAATCGAACTCTATTCTTCAAAGTGTTTAGCGACCACGTTGTTGAAATGATGCCAATTGTTTATGATCCTGTCATTGCTGAAAGTATAGAACGTTTTAGCCACGAATTTATTGATCCAGAATATGCAGCCTATATTACAGAAGAAAATATAGATCAACTTGATACTATTTTAGATCGAGCTGCAGATGGTCGTGATATTCGCTTAATTGTAGTTACTGATGCAGAAGAAATCTTAGGGATTGGCGATTGGGGTACTAACGGCGTAGATATTTCCGTAGGCAAATTAATGGTCTATACTGCCGCAGCAGGCGTAAATCCTGAATGGGTACTACCAGTTGTACTTGATGTAGGTACAAATAGACAAGAGCTTCTTGATGATCCATTATATCTAGGAGTTCGTAAAAACCGCATCACAGGAGATGCATACAACAAATTTATAGAAACTTTTGTTCGTCACGTAGAATCTAAATTCCCTAAATTATACCTACATTGGGAAGATTTTGGTCGCGACCATGCTACTGAAATTTTAAATGTATATCGTCCTCAAATTGCTACCTTCAATGATGATGTCCAAGGTACTGGTATCATTTCCCTTGCAGGTATCTTAGGAGCACTCAAAATTAGCGGGGACACATTAACTGATAAGAAATATGTGTGCTTTGGCGCCGGCACAGCAGGTGTAGGTATCGCTAACCTTGTAATGTCTGAAATGGTAGCGCAAGGGCTATCCGAGGAGGAAGCTAGAAGTCGTTTCTACCTCGTAGATAAACAAGGGCTCTTATTCGATGATATGACAGACTTAACAATCGAGCAAAAACCGTTCGCTCGCAAACGTTCTGAATTCACTAATGCTAATGAATTAACTAATTTACATGCTGTTATTAAAGCTGTACAACCAGGAATCCTCGTTGGTACATCGACAGCACCAGGCACTTTCACAAAAGAGGTTGTCCAAGAAATGGCTAGTCATGTGGAAAGACCGATTATTTTCCCATTATCTAACCCGACAAAGTTAGCAGAAGCAAGTGCACAAGATCTGTTAACGTGGACAGATGGAAAGGCGCTCATCGCAACAGGCGTACCATACTCACCTATCGAACTTAACGGTGTAACATACGATATTGGCCAAGCTAACAATGCACTCATTTATCCAGGCGTAGGTCTTGGTGTATTAGCTGTCAATGCAACCCGTTTAAGTGATGCTATGATTTCCGCAGCAGCTCATGCCTTACAAGGTATTGTAGATACTACAAAACCAGGTGCAGCTACGTTACCACCGGTAGAAAAATTAACACAATTCTCTCGTACAGTTGCTAAAGCTGTTGCCGAATGTGCCATCAAAGAAGGCTTAGCGCCTGAACAAGATGTTGATGCTGCGATTGATGCTATCTTGTGGAAACCAGAATACAAAAAATAATTAATAACAGTTCATCGACAAATAGATAAATAATAACAAGAGGCATACCTCACATACGCATGTATGTAAGATATGCCTCTTTTGTTATGTTTGCTATTTGTTTTATAGAATAATTTTGAGTTCCTATACGTATGTAATTTATGTAGTATTAAATATTTGTTAGTCTTGATTAGTAAGCATTGTCTTAGTGGAGTTGAATACCGCAAGATATACGATGGCGCCACCGATAAATAAAGTGATTTGCATAGGTGCGCTAAATTGATCCACGCGCCATAAAGCGAAAGCGTAGAAGAACATTGTTACTAGCATGATGAGGAATGCAATGATGACGCGTACATTGGTGTTAACAGCTAAGGATGTAGTGATGCGGGATTTGTTGAGTATCACATAAATTAAGGACACGATAATATCTGCTGTAAAGATAGAAAATACATAATTGAGATCAAACTCTCCAAATAGAACTACAGCCAAGCCGATAAAGCTGAGCCCAAAGAATAGGCGTAATAGCATGCCTATAATATTCGATTCATTGCGCTGTGCACGACGCTCTTTGCGATTTAAATTTGCCATGAAAGCCTCCCGATAATGATATACAAGTCTATGTATATGTTAGATAATTTTAGTATATCATAAGGTAATACGTATCAGAAGACTTCAATACATTACAGTTATCTTTAATAAATACGAACGATTAGTAAATTTAATATAATTATCATTCGGAAAATTTAGGTCCGTTCATTGAATGGAGCTTTCACATATGGTACAATTATTTTATAAGAAATCTAGCTTTTATCATGCAAAGGAGACATCATGATACCACGTTATACACGAGAAGAAATGGGCCATAT
>NZ_UQYC01000054.1 GCF_900545205.1 uncultured Veillonella sp.
GGGCTTCCCTTATATGGACATCGATATTTACTACCAAATCGTAGGCCGTACAGACTATCATATCGATAAACAACGTATTCGTTTGACTGCTGAAGAAGTTCAAGCAGCAATGGTTCAATAAGGAGGCATAACAATGGCAGAATTAGAGTTAGTATGTGTGCCAACACGTATCCTTACAGATAATGATGACATCGTGGATGCTATCGTTGAATTTGGCGGTCATAACATTGGACCTGAAGATATCGTTTGTGTAGCTGAATCTGTAGTAGCTATTACGCAAGGTCGTTTTACACGTCCTGAAGAGCTAGATGTATGCTGGCAAGCTCGTTTAATTAATCGTTTTATCCATCCAGATGGTTCTATGGCATCCATTTACGGCATGCAATCCGCTATGAACTTGGATGGTAAATGGAAAGTATTAGGTGCCTTCATTTTAGGTGCTATTGCTAAAATTTTCCGCAAACCAGGTGTATTCTATGCAATTGCTCGTGCAGCATCCTTAACTGATGACGTAACTGGCACAATGCCTCCATTTGATAAGCACATTGTATTTGGTCCAAAGGATCCAGATAAAGTAGCTGAGAAAATCGTATCTCGTACAGGCTGTTATGGCGCCGTTGTAGCAGACGTTAATGACTTGAAACGTTCCGCTGTATTAGGTACAAGCCGTGGCATTGACGGTAATAAAATTGCACAATTATTGATCGATAATCCATTTGGTAATGATAGCCAAATGACTCCGATTGTTATCATTAAAAATTACGCATCTGTATCTGGTAAATAACAGAAGGCTGTACTCATCACATAGAGATGGGTACAGCCTTTTTATATATTGTGAAAGTTAATAGTGGTTATATGCTAGATAAAATAGAGTTTTAACTTAATTTAGCATTTCTAAGTATACTCTATTAATTCTGATAAGGAGGTTATATGTTACTAGGTTTAGACGTAGGTGGTACTTTCACAGATGCAGTCATCATCGACGGTCATCGTGTAGTAGCATCCGCTAAAAGACGGACTACGAAGGATAATCTAATGCAAGGAATAGGTGAGGCATTAGATGCAGTTTTGACAGGCTGTAATACATCAAATATTGAACAAGTTACTCTATCCACTACAGTGGTAACAAATACTATCGTGGAAGAGAAGGAGCAAGTTGTAGATCTCTATGTAGTAACTGGGCCTGGTCGTAACGTAGATGATATATTCCCTGTGAGTCCTATCTATCTTCAAGGCTATACAGATCATAGAGGGATTGTAGTAGAACGGACACCTATAAATGCAGTGAATGATATAGCTAAAATGGTTCAATCTCGTAGTGGCACTGATTTAGCCGCTGTATCTGCTAAATTTGGGGTACGAAATCCTCAAGAGGAGCTCTCCATTACAGAAGAGTTGCAAAAGACATATGCTACTATTTCTAATGGTAGTTTATTAAGTGGTTCATTGAATTTCCCTCGCCGTACCATTAGCGCCTATTTTAATAGTGCTGTAACACCGGTATTTACTATTTTTAAGCGTAATGTTGAAGAGGCACTTAGCATTCGTAATATTCAGGCTCCACTCCATATTTTAAAAGCTGATGGCGGTTCTTTACCTATGGAGCATATGGTGAGTCGACCTGTAGAGACTGCTTTTACAGGACCTGCAGCTACTGTGCTTGGCTTATCTGCCCTTGGTGCAATTGGTGAAGCGCATACAGTTGCTTTAGATATTGGGGGCACCACTACAGATATTTCTCTATGGAAACATGGCAAACCATTGATGACCAAAAATGGTGTATCTATTCGTGAGTATCCAAGTGCGGTACGATCCTTTGCAGTTACCTCCGTCGGTATTGGCGGTGAATCAGTGGTTCGCATAGTAGCAGGTAAGATTACGGTCGGACCAGAACGGGTGGGCCCATCAGTGGCTCTAGGCGGCACAGAACCTACATTAGGAGATGCACTCATTGTGCTGGGCTATGCTAACTATGGTGATGTTGAATTAGCTGTGCAATCTATGGCGGCATTGGCTAATAGCTTACCTGCGTCATTACATGACAGCTTAACATCTGACTCGACTAAAGTTCAACAGCAATTAGGTGATTCTATTACGGCTTCTGATGTGGCACGATTAATAGTTAATAAGGCGTTAGAGACAATTCAGCATGGCATAGATGAGGTGGTAAAGGCAGAAAATAAACGACCTATCTATGTAGTAGCGGATATTGTGAATCCCGATGTATTTGTGCCTGCTCAAATCGTGGTAGTAGGTGGCACAGCCCCTAGTCTAGGCCCAAGTATTGGCGAGTATTTGAATTTGCCTGTCACAATTCCAGAGAATGCGGCGGTGGCTAATGCTATCGGTGCGGCCCTAGCGTTATCGACTATCGAACTTACGGTTCACGTCGATACAAAACGGCGTTTGCTCGTTATTCCTGAGTTGGGAATCAAGCAACAAACATGTACCTTACAGCGGGTAGAACAAGTTGTGGAACGAGCTAAAGAGGTACTCGGTGAAGAAGCATTACGTTTAGGTCTTGGTAAAGACCAAGATATAGAGGTCATTAGTATCGAAGATTTCCCTGTAGTAGAGGGCTGGCAATCGATGGAACGGTTAATCACCGTGAAAGTACAACTAGCAGCGGGGGTGAAACAGTATGTGGAATAAAGGACTATCCTATCGGGAACGTCATGGACTTGGACATGTGGGTATGAATAAAGCTATTAACACAAATATAGGTGATATGTTACATACTGATGAAAATGCACCAAAACATAGTTTAGGTTTAGTGTTTTTCCCTGCCTTTGACTGGAAGATTTCTGAAACCCATCCAGAACGACAAGAGAGATTACTGTACACTCGGGATCAAATCGTAGAGGAAGGCTTATTAGATATACCTAATATTAAAGAATATAATCCTATCGTGGCCGATTGGGATACGATAGAACGCGTTCATGTGGGAGCTCCAGATTTAGAGTCCTGGGTGACGGAAGCACATCGTGTCTCTGCAGGTGGTGCTATTGCGGCTGCTGATGCGGTTATGCGCGGTGAAGTAGATCGTGCCTTTGCTTTAGTAAGACCTCCAGGGCATCATGCGATGGCTATGGTTCATGGTATCCGTGGATTCTGTACCATAAACATTGAAGCCGTCATGATTCAACATATGCGTCAAACCTATGGTATTAAACGGGTTGCTGTGGTGGATACAGATGTACATCATGGTGATGGCTCTCAAGATGTGTTCTACCATGATCCGGATACACTATACATTAGTTTCCACCAAGATGGACGGACCTTATATCCTGGCACCGGCTTTATGGATGAATTCGGTGGACCACAAGCCATCGGTGGCAATATAGATATCCCATTGCCGCCAGGCACAGGGGACGAAGGCTTGATGCAGGTCATGCGTGAACTCGTGTTACCTATCTTAGAAGAGTTTAATCCAGACATTGTTATTAATTCTGCAGGGCAAGATAATCACTTTAGTGATCCTTTGGCGAATATGCAGGTTACTGCAAAGGGCTATGCGGAGCTGGTGGATTTATTACAAGCCGATATAGCCGTATTAGAAGGTGGTTACTCTGTACAAGAAGCGTTGCCCTATGTAAATACAGGTATTATTTTATCTATGGCAGGCCTTGATTACAGTAAGGTTGTAGAGCCTGCCTTTGACCCTGTTAAATATAAGCAAAGCCAAAACGTAACAGCTTATATAGATGACCTCATCGCTAAGTGGAAAATCCAATGGGCGAATCGTCATAAGATGGCCGAAGAGGAACGTACCGGTGTAGGTGATATATGGTCTAACCGCTACAATGTGTACTATGATGAAACGGGCGTACAAGAGGAACGACTTGAAAAGGTGCGCATGTATGAAGATAAGGTGGGCTGGCATAGCGTACTTTCACGAGGCCAATACGGACCTTATGGACCACAAAGCGTATATGCTATGTTTATCCCTTGGCAAGCGGATGAAGAAACTCGTCAAGACGCCATTGCAGAGGCTGAACGGGCTAAAGCAGAAGGCGGAGCTAGTCGCTATGTTGTAGTAGATCCACTTGGTGAAGGTCAGTATGAACTATAATTGTAGTTTTTATAATATGGTAGAGATTCTTATAATATGGTAATGATTTTTTATGGAAATGCACCATATTGTGTTTGTAACGGATGTTGCAATCTGATTCATGGTAATAAAAAATAGTTAAATTGTGATATAATAAGAAGAAATAACGCCCCTTTGTGTAAGGGGCGTTCTAATGTTTAGTTTTAGAATGGTGAGGTTCCTATGCGTAGTGATAATAGAACAGCAGGTCAATTGCGACCTATTAAAATAACACGGAATTTTACAGAGTATGCAGAAGGTTCTGTGCTCATTGAGTGCGGCAAGACTAAGGTTATCTGTACAGCTACTGTGGAGGATTCTGTGCCGCGCTGGCTAAAAGGTTCTGGCCAAGGCTGGGTAACTGCAGAATACTCCTTGTTGCCACGTTCTACGCAAACTCGTGTGAGCCGTGAGGCTGCTAAGGGAAAACAAACAGGTCGTACCGTTGAAATTCAACGTCTTATCGGCCGTGCATTGCGCGCTGTCGTAGACCTTGAAGCACTCGGTGAACGTTCTATTACGATCGACTGCGACGTTATTCAAGCTGATGGTGGTACGCGTACAGCCTCTATTACAGGCGCCTTTGTGGCCCTTGTTGATGCGGTGGACTTCACCTTTGGTGGAGCAGGCAAATTCCCGATTACTGATTTCTGTGCTGCTATTTCTGTAGGCATTGGTCCTGACGGTCCTATTACAGATCTTTGTTATGAAGAGGACAGTGCTGCTATCGTAGATATGAATGTGGTGCGCACCGGTTCTGGCAACATGGTTGAGGTACAAGGTACAGGCGAACACGGTACCTTTAACCGTGATGAACTCAATGCGTTACTTGATTTAGCTGAGGCTGCTACGGATGAACTTATGGCTAAACAACGTGAAGTACTTGGTGCGACAGCAGATAAAGTAGGTAAGGTATATCCTACAGCTCCGGAGGTGTAAGATGGAACAAATCGTATTAGCAACAGGGAATAAAGGGAAGATTCGTGAGTTTTCCGAAGCTTTCTCTCATTTATCTATTGACTGTGTGCCGGTAAAAGAGGTCATTTCCATCGAGGAACCAGAGGAAACTGGTACAACCTTTATGGAAAATGCTCTTTTAAAAGCTCGCTATTATGCAAAGGCAACAAATCGTTCATGCCTTGCTGATGACTCTGGTATCACTGTAGATGCTCTTAATGGGGCTCCAGGTGTGTATTCTGCACGCTATGCAGGTCACCATGGTGATGATCAAGCTAATAATGAAAAATTGATTCGTGAGCTTCAAGGTGAAAGTGACCGGACAGGTCATTATGTATGTGCTTTGGCTCTTGTATATCCTGATGGTCGTGAAGTGACAGCAGAAGGCTATTGCGATGGCCTTGTACAAGACGAGCCAAAAGGGGACAATGGCTTTGGCTATGATCCATACTTCTATGTACCTGAATTTAAAAAGACTATGGCTGAACTTAGCATCGAAGAAAAAGAAACCATCAGTCATCGTGGCCGTGCATTACGCGAATTAATTAACAAGCTTTGATATTTTCGAACTATATGGTATAGTTCATATAAATATGTAATATAATAGTATTAGAGAACTTATAAAATGAAACGAATTGGTATTTTAAGTGATACCCATGGGTATCTAGAGGATATTGACCTCGTCTTGGAGGCTACAGCAGATCAAGACATCGATATGTGGCTTCACGCCGGTGACTTTGGTGATGATGCGCGCTATATGCAGGAGCATACGGATATTCCTGTGTATGCCGTGCGTGGTAATAACGACCGTGTACAACCTCTTGAGCCGAGAGAGCAGTTGATTCCGCTAGAGGATACCTATATTTACATGACTCATGGTCATGAGGTATCATATTATAATCGTATACAAAAACTGATTGAGTTAGGAACTGATATGGGTGCGCGCCTTATCGTGTCTGGACATAGTCATCATCATGGCGAGGTTCGGGTTCGTGATGCGGTATTTGTGAATCCTGGCAGTATATCGTTAGCTCGTGATCGCTCCGGTGGTACCTTTGCTATCGTTACCTACGATAATGGTCAGTTTGATGTAGAGTTTGTGTATAAACAAGAAATTGTTTAGTTATATGGTGAAAGCTTATTCTGATACAGTTTGAAAAGCTTTCAGAAAAATAGTAAGTCTATGCATGGAAAGGGTTATGACATATCATGGATACACCAGTTAAAGCAAAGCCTAAAATGAAATTATATGGTTTTAATAATCTCACAAAGACATTGAGTTTTAATATTTATGATATTTGTTATACTCGTACAGAAGAAGAGAAAAAACAATACATTCAGTATATTGATGAAGTATACAATGCAGATCGTTTAACAGCTATCTTAACAGAGGTAAGCCATATCATTGGTGCCAACATCCTTAACGTAGCGAAACAAGACTATGATCCTCAAGGTGCGTCTGTAACGATTTTGATTTCTGAAGAGGAAATTGAAAAAGAAGATGTAGTAATGCATCTTGATAAATCCCATCTTACTGTACATACCTATCCTGAAAGCCATCCGCACAAAGGGATTAGTACATTCCGTGCCGATATTGAAGTGTCCACATGTGGTCAAATCTCTCCACTTAAAGCACTTAACTATTTAATTCAAAGCTTTGATTCCGATATTCTTACATTGGACTACCATGTACGTGGCTTTACACGCGACGTATCTGGTAAGAAAATTTATATCGATCATCGCATCAACTCTATTCAAAACTACATCAATGCAAAAACTCGGAACATGTACAACATGATTGATGTAAACGTGTACCAAGAAAATATCTTCCATACAAAAATGATGTTAAAAGAGTTTGATTTAGATAATTACCTATTTGGCATTACTGAAGCTGAATTGAGCGAACGAGAAATCAAACAAATCAAACATCAATTGAAGCAAGAAATGATGGAAATTTTCTATGGCCGTAACTTGCCATCCGTAAAAGCATAAATAAAAATGTATATTTTGTATGCTCTTTCTCCTATCAGATAATGCGTATACAGTACCAAAGTAGATAAGCCGTATATGGTTTATCTACTTTTTGTTTATTTATCATTTTTATTACTAGTATAAATTAATAGAATTTAATTCTAAAATATTCGGAAAACTATATCGAAAAAACTTGAATTGTTATATTTCATTTTGTATAATACAATTAGTTAAAGGTATTAAATACCGACTCAAAAGAGTCCGAGTTTATCCACAAAGGAGAATTATTATGGACGTACGTGAATTAGCTGTACAAAAAAAACGTGAATTAAAAGGTTTCCTTACTGTAGGAACTAAATATGAATTAAAAGACGCTCATGACTTATCTGTAGCTTACACACCAGGTGTAGCAGAACCATGCTTGCGTATTAAAGATAATGAAGCAGAATCCTTCGAATTAACTTGCCGTTCCAACATGGTTGCCGTTGTATCCGACGGTACTCGTGTACTTGGTCTTGGTGATATCGGCGCTGCAGCAGCATTGCCTGTAATGGAAGGTAAATCCTTATTGTTCAAAAAATTCGGCGATGTAGACTGCATTCCATTGGTTGTAGATACAAAAGATGCTGATACTTTGATCAACACTGTAAAATTATTGCAAAAGAACTTTGCTGGCATTAACTTGGAAGATATTTCTTCTCCTAAATGCTATGAAATCGAAAACCGTTTGAAAGAAGAATTGGAAATCCCTGTATTTCATGACGACCAACACGGTACAGCTATCGCTTGCTTAGCTGGTGTTAAAGGTGCTCTTCGCCTAGTTAAAAAAGACTTAGCAACAGCTAAAATCGTTGTAAACGGTGCAGGTGCTGCTGGTGCAAACATCGCTCGTTTGTTATACCTTGCAGGCGCTCGCGATATTACATTGCTAGTATCCTCTGGCGTATTGCACAAAGACTACAAACGTCTTGATTCCTTGCAATCCGAATTGATCGACTTGCTTAAACTTGAAGAAAAACATGGCAACTTGGCTGAAAACGCTAAAGGCGCTGACATTCTTCTTGGCGTATCTGCAGCAGGCGTATTCACAAAAGAAATTTTGGAAAACTTGGCTGACGATGCAATCGTATTCGCAATGGCTAACCCTAACCCAGAAGCAACATATGCTGATATGAAAGCAGCTGGTGTTCGTATCGCTGGTACTGGTCGTTCCGATGCTCCTAACCAAATCAACAACGTAGCTGTATTCCCTGGTATCTTCCGTGGTGCTATCGATGTTCGCGCATCCAAAATCACTGATGAAATGAAATTGGCTGCTGCTGAAGCATTGGCTCATTTGATTCCAGACAGCGAATTGAACGAAGAAAACATTATGCCATCCGTATTCGATCCTCGTGTAGCTCCAGCTGTTGCAAAAGCAGTTGCTGAAGTTGCTGTAAAACAAGGTATCGCTAAGAACCCTAAAGTAGTTGAAGACGGTAGCTACGAAGGTTAATTTTATAGCTAATCATTTGATTGCTTAATGGCTCAAAAGCTGTTTAAAACCTAAGTAAGATAATATAAACTATAATGACATGCACCTCGAAAGGGGTGCATGTTTTTATATGAACTAATAAAATTTAAAAAATTAATGAAGTTGTAAAAAAGTACTTGTCACTAATTTGTATCAATGATATAATAATTTTCGTTGCAGAGCGATACTCAACAGAGTAAAAACTCAGCAAGAGTAGTGGTTGACATCAACTACCAGGTTTGCTATAATTAGCAAGTAATTAATGACGGGGCATAGCGCAGTTTGGTAGCGCACCTGGCTTGGGACCAGGGGGTCGCAGGTTCGAATCCTGCTGCTCCGACCATTTTTTTTTGCGGGTGTAGCTCAATGGTAGAGCCCCAGCCTTCCAAGCTGGTCGCGAGGGTTCGATTCCCTTCACCCGCTCCATTTTTTTTTGCCTTTTTTAGGGTAAAACGTAATATTGACGATATATAGTACATAATTTATACTATAATAGATAATTATATATATAGGTAATCCACATGGTTCAGTAGCTCAGTTGGATAGAGCAACGGCCTTCTAAGCCGTGGGTCGGGGGTTCGAATCCCTCCTGGATCACCAAAGAAATAAGCGGATAGCTCGTAATGAGCTATCCGCTTTTTTGTATACAATACCGCACAAAAGACAGTAAATTTTATATATGATATAATATTAAAAATGAATAAAAGATGAAGGGTTTGTGGTGCTGTAAAAGGTGATCTTTATGAAGGATATAGAGAGTATTTTTAATTCAATAAAACTTAAAGAGCGTAAACAAGATGAGAAGTGTTATTTTGATCCTATTAGATATTTTTTGGTTCAGAAAACACCGGAAGAAGAGGTTCGGCAAAAAACAATTATATTTTTGCAAAAGAAACTAGGAGTACCTATTGAACGAATTCGTGTAGAGGAACCTATGTGTCATGTGAAGAGAGGCTTAAGAGGAAGAGCTGATATCGTAGTTTATCGTGATGATGAACAAGAAGAAGTTTTGTTGGTAATAGAATGTAAAGCTCCTCATATTGATGTTGAATGTAATATGGTATTAGAACAAGCAATAAGATATCGGGATGTATTAAATGCTGAATATATCATGCTTATCAATGGTATCGATGCTGTGGTTTATCAATTTAAGAATGGTAGATATAAAGAAGTCGATAAAATTCCTACTTATCAAGAGCTTATAAAATCTAAAGTGAAGTTTATTAAGGCAAATAAAGATAAACCATATACGTTTGCGGATATAAAATCCAAAAGGTTACAAAATAATTTTTTGAATATGGGTTATATCGGAGAGGATAGTCCTAAAGAACACTATGAATTCTACCTTAATCTTTTGAATCTACTATTATTGAAGAAGATTTCATCTTCAAATATTTTAAATAAGATAGGTGTAATAGAAGATTGTTTTAGAGGATTTACTTTTTTTGGAAACCGTGGTGGTGGAACGTATCAAAATTGGACACGTTTGTTTATCGCTCAGGACTATGAAGGTAAAGATCAAGTTTTGGGCATCAGTATATGCGCTACAGCACATACAGAAAATGATCCTCATTGGGGGACTAGCATAGGTAGGACTCAATTGAATATATCTATAACAAATAAAGAAACTAGACATCATTCGTTGCAACTGAATTTGGATAAATTTTGTGAGTTTGATTTCGATACTAATATAATTGAAATTACACACAATGGTGCTATAACAAGAGGTCGAGATGGAGCATTACCTAGAAAAGAATTGCTTGCTTATGTTCACAAAAGAGCTCCTGAATTAGTCAAAGAGGATAGAATATACTTAGGTCACCTTGATAGCTCTCGTTTATTAGAGTGGCGCAATCCTAATGTACAATCCTTCATAAGAAATTTGTTACGCTATGCTGTGCTTCGTGATGGATTTAGAGCAGAATATAAAAGAAAGTGATTTCTATAAATCTATAATTATTAAGACTGAATAAATAATTTAAGAGGGATAATACCAATGAAGTATATAGAAGAGATTTTTGACAATATAGAACTTGAAAAATTTGAACGGGATGGCGACTGCATATATGATTCGATACGTTGTTTTTTATTGGCTGCTACACCAGAGGAGTGTGTTCGCCAAAAAACAATTGTATATTTGCAAAAGGAATTGGGGATACCTATTAATCGTATTTTTGTTGAAGAGTCAATGGCGCATACTAAAAAAGGCGCACGTGGGAGGGCGGATATTGTTGTCTATCGTGACGATGAGTGTACAGATGTACTGATGATTATAGAGTGTAAGGCACCTCGTATTAACGTACTTGGTGATGAGGTGTTTAAGCAGGCTTCAGGTTATAGAGAAATACTTAATGCTGATTATATTATGCTGGTTAATGGTATAGAGGCCATTATATATTATTATAATGATGGGGCATATCATGAAGTTAAGGATGTTCCTTTATTAGAGGAGCTTTTAAAGAACGAAATTTCTTTTGTCGATCCAGAACCCTTTGAGCCATATAAATATGAAGAACTTATGTCCGATGAGTATCAAGAGGCATTTGCAGAGCATGGGGATATTAGTGAATATACTCCTAAATATATCAGAGGGGTTGCTTTAAACCTAATGAATCTGATTTTGCATAAGGAAATTAAAAAGCAGGATGTATTAAAAAATATAGGTGTAATAGAGGATTGCTGTGTAAGTATGCCACAATTTGGTAATAGTGGTGGAGGTAATTATCAGGTTTGGTCTCGCTTATTTATTGCAAAAGACCATATGAATAAAGATGAAGTGCTAGGTATTAGTATTTGTGGAACTATACATACTGAAAATGATCCACACTGGGGAAATAGAACAGGCTCTACTCAACTTAATATATCTATAGCGAATAAAGAATCGAGACATCATTCCCTTCAATTAAACTTAGATAGGTGCTGTCGATATAATCCGCTTACTAATATAGTAGATATTACACATAACGGTTCTTTAACAAGCGGTAAAGGTGGAGCAGCGAAAAGAGCTGATGTTATTGCATATATTAAGGACCGTGCACCTGAACTTGTTCATGGTGATGAAATATATCTTGGCCGTTTAAATAACTCTCGTTTGTTAGAGTGGAAAGATCCTAATGTACAATCCTTTATAAGAAATTTATTACGCTACGCTGTACTTCGTGATGGGTTTAGAGCAGAATATAAAAAGTCAAAGTAATATTACTAATAAAAGACCATTCATCGAATGGTCTTTTGTTTTTTATATAAAAAACTCAAAAGTTCAAAATAATTTACCTACTATAAACCCACTATTTATCTGTATTTTTGACATATAAATCTAATTAGTCAAAATAAAAGTCAAAAAAAGTCAAAAATTTTATCTTTGACCTATTGACTTTTTGACTTAATCAGATTATTATAATGTCATAAGGTTGAAGAAACCTAGAAATAAAGCAAGAAATTAAACAGACTTAAAAAGTCAAATAGATATACTTGTAGTAAAAAAGTGAGGTAATTTATATGAACAACAATTTCAATAACTTTGGTAGCGACTTCGGTAGCATGAATGATTTATTCAATCAATTGATGGGTAACATGGGTGGTTATTCCACAGAAAATCGTCGTTATAAAATTAATGGTCGTGAAGTGACTCCGGAAGAGTTTGCTTTCTATCGTCAAACTGGTCGTTTACCTTCTAATGAAGAAATGCAAGCTGCTCAAGCTGCACAACAAGGTAAAATGAAACAAGATGGTATCCTTGCCAAGTTAGGTACAAACTTAACTCAACAAGCTCGTGATGGCAAACTCGATCCTGTTATTGGTCGTAATAAAGAAATCCAAGAAACAGCAGAAATCTTAGCACGTCGTACTAAAAACAATCCTGTACTCGTAGGTGATGCTGGTGTTGGTAAAACAGCTGTAGTAGAAGGCTTGGCACAAGCAATCGTTAATGGCGATGTTCCTGCAGCTATTAAAAATAAAGAAATCATTTCCATCGATATTTCCGGTTTGGAAGCTGGTACTCAATACCGTGGTTCCTTCGAAGAAAATATCCAAAACCTTATCAAAGAGGTTAAGGCTGCTGGTAACATTATCTTGTTCTTCGACGAAATCCACCAAATCTTGGGTGCTGGTTCCACAGGTGATGGTCAAGGTTCTAAAGGCTTAGCAGATATCTTGAAACCTGCTTTGTCCCGTGGTGAAATGACTGTTATCGGTGCTACAACACAAGATGAATACCGTAACACAATCATGAAAAACGCAGCTCTTGCTCGTCGTTTCAATGAAGTTAAGGTAAATGCACCATCTCCAGAAGATACTTTCAAAATTTTACAAGGCATTCGTCCATTGTATGAAGCGCATCATAATATCGAATTGCCAGATGCTGTGTTGAAAGCAGCTGTAGATTATTCCGTACAATACATTCCTCAACGTAGCTTACCAGATAAAGCTATCGACTTGATCGATGTAACAGCAGCTCACTTGGCTTCCCAACATCCTGTAACTGATATTAAAACATTAGAAGCAGATATTGCAGAGGCTAAAGCAAAACAAGAAGAGTTTGCTCAAAAAGAAGATTATGAATCCGCTATTAATGAAAAGATGCGTATTCAAAAATTGCAAGAAGAAATCGATAATCACACTGAAAATCAAAAGGTAGTGGCTAAGGTTAATGATGTAGCGGAAGCCGTTGAAAGAATGACTGGTATCCCTGTATCTCAAATGGGTGCATCCGATATTGAACGCTTGAAAGACATGAAATCTCGTTTACAAGCTCATGTAATCGGTCAAGATAAAGCAGTAGAAGCTGTATCTAAAGCAATCCGTCGTAACCGTGCAGGCTTTGACGAAGGTAACCGTCCAATCGGTAGCTTCTTATTCGTAGGTCCTACTGGTGTTGGTAAAACAGAATTGGCTAAACAATTAGCACTTGATATGTTCGGTAACAAAGATGCTATCATCCGCTTGGATATGTCCGAATACAGTGATCGCACAGCAGTTTCCAAATTGATTGGTGCTACAGCTGGTTATGTTGGTTACGAAGATAACTCCAACACATTGACTGAACGCGTTCGTCGTAATCCTTACTCCATCGTATTGTTCGACGAAATCGAAAAAGCAGATCCTCAAGTTATTACATTGCTTCTTCAAGTATTGGATGATGGTCGCTTAACAGATGGTCAAGGTAACACTGTAAACTTCAAAAATACTGTTATCATTGCTACATCTAACGCAGGCTTTGGCTATGGTCAAGATAATGACGATGAAAACAAAGTTGATGTAATGGAACGTATCGCTCCATTCTTCCGTCCAGAATTCTTAAACCGTTTCAATGCAGTTATCGAATTCAATCAATTGAAAAAAGAAGATTTGAAACAAATCGTAGATTTAATGCTTGATCAAGTAAATAAAACTTTAGCTAAAAAAGAAATTACTCTTGATGTAACTGAAGCAGCTAAAGAATTGTTGATGGAACAAGGTTACGATAAAACTATGGGCGCTCGTCCATTACGTCGTGTTATCGAATCTGAAATCCGCGATAATGTAACTGACTTCTACTTGGATCACTTCTAAACGTACTTCCAACCTTACAGCTTCATCCGGTTGGTATAGTATGATTTC
>NZ_UQYC01000055.1 GCF_900545205.1 uncultured Veillonella sp.
GACCGATATTGGTGTTGTTTACCAAAGGACGGTACATTGCGCACTCGAAATGCGGTAGGTCGGGCAACCGGCGCGGGGGTTCAAATCCCTCCTCCTCTGCCAACTAAACTATATAAAGCGCTAACCATGGTTAGCGCTTTTTTTGCAAAGAGGCCACTACTATGAAAAAATATTACCCGTATCTGATCACAGTGAGTCATATGATTAACGATTCCTGTCAAAGTGTGTTACCTGCCCTCTTGCCACTGTTCATTTATACCTATGGACTAAGCTTGGAACAAGCAGGTTTCCTTATCTTAGCTAATACAGCATTATCGTCATTATTACAGCCATTACTAGGCTATATTTCAGACAAGATCAATCAACCGCGGCTCATTGCCTTCGGCGTTTTATTATCTGCTTGTAGTACAGGTATGATGGGCTTTGTTACCTCTTATGAAAGCCTCCTCGTTTGTGCCACATTAGCGGGCGTTGGCTCTTCCATCTTCCATCCTGAAGGCGCAAAGATTATGAACCGTCTCGGTGGAGGCAAGAAAGGGAAGGCCATGGGCACCTTTGCTATTGGCGGCAGCTCGGGCTTCGCCTTTGGTCCACTCTTTGCAGGTGCCATTGCTTATACAGTGGGTCCACATGGCTTAGCGGCTTTCACCGTAGTAGGTATTATTATATCTACTATATTGTTCGTACTAATGCCTCGCATCGTAGCGCATGCGCGTACCATCGATCAAGCAATAGCTACAGAAAATCCGGCTGTAGCCGCAAAACCACTAAAAAACTATTGGAAATACTTTGGTATCTTGTTCATTATCATCCTAAGCCAGTCGGTAAACTTCCGCGTTATCAATGCATTCATTCCTATCTTCTGGACTCGTGAACTCGGTACTAGCCCAGAACAAGGCAGCTTTGCGTTAACCGTATTCTTTAGTATAGGTATCTTCATGACATACATCGGTGGCCTCTTAGGTGATAAATTTGGTCCTATAAAGATCATTAGACTATCCCTATTAGTTTGGTTACCAGCTATGTTCCTATTAACCGAAGTTCCTAATTTCTCACCAGTAATCATGCTACCTGTAGGCTATCTCCTACTACTCATGATTGGTGCTGCCAAAGCTATTAGCTATAGCCCAGTTATCGTACTAGGCCAAACCTATCTAGCTAAGAGCATTGGCTTTGCATCGGGCATCACCCTCGGTGTAAGCCAAACCATCGGTGGCGTAATTGCACCTGTAGTGGGTAACCTAGCAGATACCTACTCCCTACCAGTCGCTATGATGACACTTGTGCCATTCCTAATAGGGGGCCTTGGGGCATCATTGCTACTTAAAGATCCAAAAAAATTACAATAAACAAGAATTACAAAAGGGGCTGTAAAACAGCCCCTTTTTAGTTTTATATCTATACGATTTACAATAGCTTAAACTTTATTTTCATTTTTAATTTTAATAGTTTGATTTGGCATAACTAATACAACCATATTGATAGCATTCACAATTATAGTTTTTATATCACCTGGAAGTAATACAGAGCCTAAAAGAAGAAAGTTAAGCCCTAAATACCATTTGGGATCTCTAATCCCAATATCAACCAAACGCTTAATACCAATATATTGCATAACCATATTACAAACTATTAATACAAGGACAAATAATATAGTGCCTAATATAGAATTTATATAAGGTTCATTAAATAAATGCTTAACGTGCGGCAACACTACAAGGACAATACTCTCTATAATAAGATTATAGAAGAAAAACCACTTCCTATTTAAAGCGGAATAATCGGTTCTCCAGAAGTTACCACATTTAATAAAATTGTAAACACATAATAGAGCTAATGAACCAAAATATATTACTAAAAACATAATGATAGTCATCATTTACCTCATCCGAGATTATAAAAAACAATGCATCACCCACTTTTCCCTGGTGTGAAATAAAGCAAAAGCTGGACTAGCATCATAAGTGACATTAAATCAGGAATATACTTAGATAGTATAAGGCCCAATATAAATACAATAGGATAAAATAAAGGAGAGCACCATTTCAAATCAACAATTCTTCGCATTCCACACAAAAAGAATTGAGATACACTTATAGCACCTATAATGCAGACTATAATAGCATATAAAAGATTTCTACTGTCATATGTACTAATCTTCAAACGATAAGTTAAAAATAAACTGAACAGAACACCTATATAGGTAATAATATAGATCTTAAAAAAATCACCACGCCCCATCGGTGTCCTATAGTTCCAACCATTGATTTGATAGATACTACCAACTATTACAAATATGACTGATATAACAAGAACAAAGTACCAAATATAATTTATGAAAAACACTAAATCACCTACTTTATTTCTTTAAAGGTTGTTTACTCCTAATATATGCAACAGTCATAAAGCTTACAAACATTATGGAAAGATTTATAATTCTATAATCATTTCTATATTGAATATCATTTATCAGTAAAAGTTCAATTAAAGAAGTAATAATTAGTATGGCTGGTGCAATATAAAATAGAAATTTACTATTTATTTTGACTGGTCCTAACACTGTAGTTATTGCCATAATAATAAAAATTATTGTAAATAAGCCTAATCCCATTAACGTTCCACCTATAATTAGCTCAATATTTCATACATTATAATCTATACATTTTAAGAATAATAAAAATATAAATAATATTATATCATCATAGTATTATAAGTTAATATACAAAAAAATCCCCCGTGCGGGGGATTTTATTTTAGCTAAATTAGTGTTTTAGCATTTCATTCAAGATTACTACGTCCGTTTCTTTCATACCTTGAGCCACAGTACCGATACTGCGGATAGTATCATCAACGGAGTATGCTACAAGGCCATCGCCTTTTTGGTAGTTCTTGTTAAGGCGAGCTTGTTTATAGCCCATGAACGCGCCATCAAGGGAGATAGCAATTTTACCTGCGCAGGATGGTTTCGCGCCATCGCATACGATACCGGATAAGCTAGCAAGACCATTCACAAGAGTATTTTCGATAATATCTTTGCTATCACCTTTCAAGAAGGCAATACCAGCTACACTGACTACACCAGCAGATACAACGCCGCAATAGGCGGACAATTTACCAATGCCAGATTTAACGTAGAGCGTCAACAAGTTAGCGAAAACAAGAGCACGGTACAATTCATCATCACTTTTACCAAGTTCCTCAGCAGTTGTAATGATAGGTACAGATACAGTTAGCCCTTGGTTACCAGAGCCAGAACAAATAACTACAGGCAATGGACACCCACTCATACGCGCATCGGATCCAGCCGCTGCACGAGCTTTACATTTTGTTTCAAGAGACGGATTTTCTTCATCCAACAATAAGAGCTGTCCAATATTGGAGCCATAATCATTAGACAAACCTTCTCGAGAAATAGCAGTATTATATTCTACTTGCTGCTTGATTTGAGGAATGATGCCAGAAATATCTGCCGTTTTAGCAAATTCGTAAATGCTATCAAAGGTCATAGCATATTCTGTCTTTGCGGCTTTCTTGATTTTATTAATCGTTTCAGACACAATCTCACCATCTACAGCGACATAGGTTACATTTGTATGGTCGTTTTCAATGCGAACCACCGCCGTATGTTCATCTGTTTCTGCAGTGATTTCAATATAAAGATTATCTACGCCTTCCGCAAGTGACACTGTACAGAAGTTGGCATCTAGCAATGTGCCGAGCCATTTACGATCTTCATCTGTAGCAGATTCTAATACCTCTAGCTCACGCTCAGGGTGACCTACAATGGCACCAAGGGTAGTAGCCGCTTGAAGACCTTTTCGACCACCAGAGTTAGGAATGACTACGGATTTTACATTTTTTATAATATTCGCGCTGCATCGTGCGTGAATATGGTTAGGAAACTCATCTAAAACAGAGACTGCCTTCGCAGCCGCATAAGCCAATGCAATTGGCTCAGTGCACCCGAAGGCAGGACGCATCTCTGATTGTAACAAGGAAATATAATCCATCTTATACTTCCGCAATAAATTCCACTTCTACCAAAGCACCCAATGGAAGATCTTTTACTGCTATGCAAGAGCGAGCTGGTTTAGAAGTGAAATATTTAGCATAAACTTCGTTGAATGCTTTGAAATCGGCGATATCAGCCAAGAAACAAGTTGTTTTAATAACTTCGGAGAAGTCAGAACCTGCTTCAGCCAATACAGCATCAATGTTTTTGCATACTTGCTCAGTTTGCTCTACGATACCGCCTTCAACAATGGAACCAGTTGCAGGATTGAGTGGAATTTGTCCAGAAGCGAATAATAAACCGCCTACTACTTTAGCTTGAGAGTAAGGACCTACTGCTGCTGGTGCTTTGTCTGTGAAAATTGTTTTCATAATAATTCTCCTTTTAAATATAATAAAAAATAATATAGATTATTCTAATGCCACCATACTCACATTAGTAATTACCTTGTATATAACATACTCTGTGAAAGTATATCTATAACAAATTATTTAATAGATTTGAAGGCATTGTCAAATATCGTTTTGAAATAATCCCGTTGTACATCAGTAGTTACACCTACATATAGTACCGGTTTGCCTGGCTTCAACACAAATGCAGCATTTGCATAGAGCGGAGTTTGACCATCTCCATCCGCATATAATAAGCGAGAGCTTGCTGCATAGGTTTGATACTTAGTGCCTGCCACAGGATGCACTTGTTCTGCATTTTCTACAGTAAGCGTTCTAGGTTTTATAAGTAGTTCACCTGACCGAGTTTTAAGATTAGCATAACGTTTTGGATCATTTAAAGGGACTACAGTTGTGGTAGTTGGAATTTGCTTATTAACGGCACCTAGCACGAGTTGCTCAGTAACAGGATCAATTTGACCTTTATCAAGAGCTGCCATAGCCGCCATAAACATAGGATCATTTCTCTTATCTTTAGCCACTTGTTGTGCTATTTGTTTAACATCTACCGCTACTACATATGCATCCTTTTGACCTGTTTTATCGGCCCCTTGTAATTGGTATACATCAAAAGTAGTGCCAAAGCTTTTGAAAACATCTTCAACCATCATATTCATCGCCATATTTTTTGAAGGATTTTGTTTCATTTGCTTCTCTACAAAATCACGTGTATTTGTTTTGGATGCAGAAACAACAGTTACATTGTTAGGCACTACCATGGACCCTGCAATTGTTTGTACATCCTTAGCAAAACCTACGCCAGATACAGTACCCACTAGGCAAGCTACACAAGCCAATACTTTCAAAGATTTCATATTATTTACCTCCCTTGAGAGATTGTGTTTGATACATATGATTCAACTCATTAGCCCAATAATCATGACTAGAGTCATCAGATAATAAAAGCTGTAAAGCTACACCTTTGTCTGTAGGAACGGCATAACCAATTAAGGAATAAGTATTTCTAAAACCATCATATTTAAGGCTACCCCGTAAATCGCCTGTCACAGCCGTGCCATAACGTGTTTGAACAGGTTTATAAGCCACATGCGTTGCATCTAGGCTCACTTGTTTTGCCATAAAATCTACATAAGAGCGGAGCTCTTCTTTACTTTTAGGAGATAAGTTCTTTTCTGTGGCAAGCATTTTATCAAAGGCACCCATAATTTGAGAAGGCAACTTATCATTTATCGTTTTTAGATTTTTAGCTAATTTAGCACCTTCAATAGTATTGCTCTTCAGGCGTTGTAATTGTTGTTGAGCCTTCTCTTTAGAATAGGAATCTACATATTTAGAAATAGAGCTTTTTATTGCAGCTTTTTTTGCGTCTGGAACCTTTTCTAAAATGGTTTTATTCATACCAATTACTTGATCTATAGCATTTTTAGAATAGTCTACAACGACTAACTGACCTACATGGTGACCTTGTTTATCCGTCCCTTGCAATTGATAGACGGAAAATCCATCTAACACATCACCCTTCATAGGTTCAACTTGTACCGGTGCTTGCAATTTCATACTAGCATTAACAGCATCAACAGCCGCTTTATTTGCCATTGAAATTATTTGACTTTGCTCATTATTCCGCAGCTTTGCATCCGTAGGAACACGCATGGCCTCTACAGCCTTCACCGTAGGAGACGTACTGCCATATAAACCATAGCCTAAATCTACTGTATCCGCACATGCCACTGCGCCCATGCCAACAGTTAAGCATGTGGCACAAGCCAATGTCATCATTTTTTTGTTGAGAGCTCTCATAAGACACCTCACGATTTAACAATACATTCATATACAGATTATATTCATAATCCATATTGCATCCATAAAGATTTCAAAAAGATAATCTATACTGCATATACTAATTATTATACTATATGGAGCTGTATAACTGTATAGTCTAATTTACAACCTTTCAGTTCTGCTATACAATACTTAAATAGATATGTAAACATATGGTATGAGAAATAGAAAGGAGTGCACACATGGTGTGCTTTTATTATGATACAAGAAATAATTCCACTCACTAGGCCTCGTACATTAGTAGCTGCTTTAGGGCCTACCATTTTAGGTGCAGCCTTTAGCTATTACGCATTTGGTGCCACTCACGGTACAGGTCTTGCCATTATCCATACGGTTTTAATATTTTTAGCCGTTGTAACAGCTCAAATTGTAGCTAATTTATGGAATGAATATAAAGATTTTAAATCTGGTCTCGATGCAGGGCAAAAGGTTGGTAATGCTGGTTCTATTACGCGTGGTGCTATTACACCAGAACTCATCGTTACCATGATTAAGGTGCTCATGGTGGTACCTATTATCATCGGACTTTACCTATCTGCCACCATCACTTGGTACTATATTCCAGCAGGTTTTCTTTGCATTCTAATTAGCTTCCTCTATTCTGGTGGTCCAAAACCAATTTCCCGTACACCATTTGGGGAAATTTCCTCTGGCATCGCTATGGGGTTTGCTATCGTACTCATAACAGGCTATGCATGGACACGTGACTTATCCTCAGCATTATTGATACCTGCTATTCCATCTACATTACTAGTTGGCTCCATTATGCTCACTAATAACATTCGTGATATTAGAAATGATGAAAGCCACGGTCGACGTACGTTACCAATCGTTTTGGGTCGTGAACGCGCTCTCAGTCTGATGAGCATCACCTACCTATTCAACTTTATTTGGATCCTTGCATGGATCATCGTAGGTCACATGACATGGTTCTCCCTATTAGCCTTCTTCGCAGCACCACTAGCTTTCAAAACGCTACACACCTTAAGTACTAAAACAGATGAATACCTTCTGGACAAAGCGATGGGCACCACTGCGGGAGCAGCTATGATTTACCAAATCATGTGGTCCATAGGTTTAATTATTGGCAAATAAGTATTTACCAATACGTACATACACTACATACAATTACATAAAATAAAGAGAGATTTTCAAACTTTAACAACGTTTTATAGATGTTAGTTTGAAAATCTCTTTTTGCTATAACTTTAAGCTATGGAGAACTCGTAATAATTCCTTCTTGATAGATAGGAAATAATTTAGTACTATTAATGTAATATTTTATATGAACTAATTGTAAAAGGAGTGTGTCTAATGAGAAAATTTTTAGCATTAGCGGCTACTGTAATCCTTGGCGGTGCTTTATTGATCGCGGGTTGCGGTAACGACAACAGCAAGCAAGCTGCTAGCAATGGCAAGCAAGTATTAAAAATCGGTGCTACAGCAGTACCTCACGCAGAAATCTTGGAACAAGTTAAACCTATCTTGGCAAAAGATGGTATTGATTTACAAATCACTGAATTCACTGATTACAATACACCAAACCTTGCTTTGGGTGATAAAGAAATCGATGCAAACTTCTTCCAACATGTACCTTACATGGATGAATTCGCAAAAGCTCATAACCTCCCATTAGTATCTGCTGGTGGTGTTCATCTTGAACCAATGGGCTTATACTCCCGTCAAATCAAAGATTTGAAAGATCTACCTAAAGGCGCTAAAATCGCTATCCCTAATGACCCTACAAACGGTGGTCGTGCATTATTGTTATTGCAAAAAGAAGGTCTTATCACATTGAAAGACTCCAGCAATATCTTATCTACAGTTCAAGATATCGCTTCCAACCCTAATGGTTATCAATTCGTTGAATTAGAAGCAGCTCAAGTACCTCGTTCTCTTGACGATGTTGCTTTAGCAGCTATCAACACTAACTTTGCATTAAATGCAGGCCTTAACCCTAGTAAAGATGCATTGGCAATTGAATCCAAAGATTCCCCTTACGTAAACATCGTTACTGTACTTAAAGGTAACGAAAACGATCCTCGCATCAAAAAATTAATGGAAGCACTTCATAGCCCTGAAATCAAAAAATTCATTGAAGAAAAATACAAAGGTGCAGTTGTTCCTGCATTCTAAGGTATAAAGTAAAAGAGACCACATATGTGGTCTCTTTTTTTACTATAAGCTATCAGCACCAAATCTAAAGGGTAATAACTCATCAAGACTAACAACTCTATAATTGCCTTTTAGATTAGCCAAAATAATCTGTGGTATTTCAAATTCAGAAATCACCTGGCGACAAGCGCCACAAGGTGCACAAGGTCCTTCCGTATCAGCAACTACGGCGAGGGCCTTAAATTTTGTATGCCCTTCTGATACAGCTTTAAATATAGCAGTTCGTTCTGCACAGTTCGTTAAGCCATAGGAAGCATTTTCTATATTACAGCCTTCATAGATACTCCCATCCTCACATACAAGGGCTGCACCTACGCCAAAATGGGAGTACGGACTATAGGTTTTCTCTCGAGCTGCTATAGCACGATCAATAAGCTTTTGAATTTCCTGTTCTGTCATATGAGTTTCCCTTTCTATCATATGGATCTCCTCATTCCACCATATCAAGAATTGTATCCACCACAATTGGTGCAGTTTCACCAAAGGTTATGGCCTCTAAATATGTTTGACTAGCATTGGCGAGCAAGCTTTCATCGGAAGCATACAAGGTAGCTATACTTTCACCTGTTCGAACAGTATCACCTGTTTTCTTGTGCATTATGATGCCCGCACTATAATCGATAGGGCCATCCTTAACTGTACGTCCTGCTCCAAGCATAACCGATGCAATACCACATTGCTCGGTGTTCATATGCGTAATATAACCGTCTTGAGGCGCTGTAACATCATAGGTGAATTTTCCGATTGCTAATAAGCTTTCATCATCAAGAACACGACTATCTCCACCTTGAGCATCAATCATCATACGCAATCGATCTAAGGCAGCACCAGAGTTGAGTGCCTCTTGTACACGGCTGAGGGCAGTTTCATAGTCGCATATATGGCTCAATACGAGCATATGGGCAGCCATAATAAGACATTCATGTGTTAAATCCTCTGGGCCATGACCTTTCAACGTATCAATAACCTCGCGAATTTCCAAAGCATTACCAATGGCATGACCTAATGGTCTATCCATATCGGTTAAAACAGCCTTAACAGAGCGGCCATTTTCCGTACCAATATCTACCATTGCTTTAGCCAATGCACGAGCATCGTCTAAGGTTTTCATAAAGGCCCCACTGCCAACCTTTACGTCTAGCAAGATAGCTTGTGCTCCAGAAGCTAATTTTTTACTCATAACAGAGGATGCAATCAATGGAATACTATCTACAGTGCCTGTTACGTCTCGCAAGGCATAGAGTTTTTTATCTGCTGGTGCCAAACCTTCAGATTGACCGATTACAGCTAGGCCTATTGTATTGACTTGATTAATAAAGGCTTCTTGGTCCAAGGATACCTTTAGGTTTGGTATAGATTCCATCTTGTCGATGGTACCACCCGTATGACCAAGACCACGGCCCGACATTTTCGCCACCTTGCCGCCACAAGCAGCCACCAAAGGCCCTATGATAAGGGTTGTCTTATCCCCTACACCGCCGGTACTATGTTTATCTACTGTTATACCATTGATATTGGACAAATCTACCATGTGCCCCGATTGTGCCATCGCTAATGTCAATGTGCCTAGTTCACGAGCATTCATCCCATTAAATACAATGGTCATCAACAAAGCACTCACTTGATAGTCTGGAATTTCGCCATTCACATAGCCAGAGATAACAAAGTGAATTTCCTCATCTGTTAATGGTAAATTAGAACGTTTTTTTAGAATAATATCATACATGCGCATGGTTATACCGCCATTCTAAGAAACCACCTAAGCACTGCCTAGGTGGTTTTCTATTACACTTCTTCGTCTAAATGATCTTTGAGTAGTTCTACTGCTGCACTGGCGCCAATACGGCTACAACCTTCTGCAATATAGGCTTTCATATCAGAGATAGAACGAACACCACCGGCAGCCTTAATTTTTACATTAGGGCCGATGTGTTTCTTAAAGAGTTGAATATCTTCAATACTAGCCCCACTGCTACCAAAACCTGTAGATGTTTTGATATAGTCGGCTCCACCCTCTGTAACACATTTACAGAGAGCTACCTTTTCAGAATCCGTTAGATAGCACGTTTCGATGATAACCTTTAAAATTTTATCTCCACAAGCCTCTTTAAGTGACTTAATTTCACCAGTAACGGATTCAAAATCACCTTGTTTTACATTGCCTAGATTTATGACCATATCAATTTCAGAGGCCCCTTCCGAAAGGGCTTGTTTTGTTTCAGCTACCTTCACCTCTGTCGTTTCATAGCCTAAAGGGAAACCAATAACAGTGCAAACATTGAGGTCTGGGTACGATTCATGGGCAGAAGCCACAAAATCTGGTGGAATGCAAACAGATGCCGTCTTATAGGCTACACCGGCTTCACAAATTTCTTTAATATCATCCCATGTAGCTGTAGGACGTAATAGTGTGTGATCCACATAAGATAATAATTCTTTGCCTAACATAGTGTCTCTCCTTACTAAAAGAACGACATTTGCTCTGGCTCAGGTTCTTTATGTAAAGCCTCTTGAGCAGCGCGATTTTTGTCATCAATAAATGGTTCTAGTGGTACACCTGTAGCCTTCAACAAATCTGGCAAGCTATTAACGCCCTTAGCCTTAGCCGCCTCTAACACAACCTTAGCACATGTTTCCGCATCATCTAATGCGTAGTGATGTTTAAACTCAACCCCCATGTATGCAGCCATTGTGTTTAGCTTATGGTTTACTAAATCTGGCCATACAGCACGTGAAAGTTTTACAGTACATGCATAATCTAGCTCTGGCCAAGGAATTTTATAGTAATCCAGTGTAGCACGCAATACATTCATATCGAATTTTGCGTTGTGAGCTACCATGATATTACCTTTTAAATGATTTTCGTAGATTGCATTCCACAATTGATCAAAGGTTTTCTCATGGATAACATCCTTTGGTTGAATACCATGAATTTCAATACATTCATCATCAAAACTCATGAACGGTGGTTTGATAAGGCTATACGCCTTTTTGGTAATCTGTCCATCCTTTACGGTAATAACCGCTAAGGAGCACGCACTATTTTTAAATTTATTAGCTGTTTCAAAGTCTAATGCAACAAAATCTAACATAGGACTCCTTTCAAATCTATATGTTTTTTAATTTATATATAAGAATTGTATTCATTTTCTCCATTTATTATAGCATGAAACACTCTATAATCTACTATTCAACGGTGACTATTAGTCACCTCTTTCACATCAAATTTAATTGACAGATAGGCCCTCTGTATGTGAAAATTATTTAGATATATATGTAGTATGGAGGTTGCAAGATGGCAGATGACAGATTAATCGTTGCCCTTGATGTATCCACTATGGATGCGATGAAAGAAACCGTAACAGCCCTTGGTGATGCGGTTAGCTTTTACAAGGTCGGCATGGAGCTATTCTACGCCGAAGGAGAGCAAACAGTTCGCTATTTACAAGAGCAAAACAAACAAGTATTTCTTGATTTGAAATTGCATGATATTCCTAATACAGTAGCACATGGCGTATCTTCCCTAACACGTTTAGGTGCTAACTTGATCACTATGCATGGTCAAGGTGGTCCTGTTATGATGAAAGCTGCTGTAAAAGCTGCTCGTGAAACAGCTGAACAATTAGGTGTTGAACGTACAAAATTATTGGCAATCACTGTATTAACTAGCTTTGATGATGAAGCTTGGACTGCAACTGGTGGTCAATTACCGATTTCCGACCAAGTTATTCGTTTAGCAAAGCTTGCTAAAGAATGTGGCATGGATGGCGTTGTATGTTCCGCATTAGAGGCTAAGATGATTCGTGAAGCATGTGGTGATGATTTCCTCATCGTAACACCTGGTATTCGCCCATCCTTTGCAGCAACAGACGACCAAAAACGTATTGCTACACCTGCTAGTGCATTACAAGATGGCGCATCTCGCCTCGTTATTGGCCGCCCTATTACACAGGCTGAAAACCCTCGTGAAGCAGTTCGTTTAATTATTGAAGAAATGGAGAATGTATCCAAATGATGACAGAACAAGAAGTAAAACAATTACTTATCGACACTCAAGCTATTTTAGAAGGTCACTTCCTTTTGACATCTGGACTCCACAGCCCAATGTACGTTGAAAAATTCAATGTATTGCAACATCCTAAATACACTGAAACGCTTTGTAAAGAATTAGCTGAACGCTTCCGCAATCAAAATGTAGAACTCGTTATCGGACCTATGACTGGTGGTATCTTACTAGCTCACGAAGTAGGTAAAGCTCTTGGTACACGCGCTATCTTCACAGAACGTGAAAAAGGTGTTATGACATTGCGCCGTGGCTTCAAAATCGAACCAGGTACACGCGTGCTTATCGTTGAAGACATCGTAACTACTGGTGGTTCTGTACAAGAGGTAGTAAATGTTGTAAACCAATCTGGTGGTGAAATCGTAGGGGTAGGTTTACTCGTTAACCGTTCTGGTGGTAAAGCAGAATTCGGCGTACCTCATGAAAAAGTACAAGCATTGCTTAACCTTGAAGTTCCTACATACAAACCTGAAGAATGCCCTCTTTGCAAAGACGGCGTAGCTATGACAGAACGTGGTTCTAAACACATCAAATAAAATGACTAAAGACCTATGCATATGCATAGGTCTTTTCTTTTAAATATATAAGTCAATAAAAATATTCCCAATCTATCAAATATAATCAACATTTATAAATAGATATAAAAAGAGCTCCTTCACTGAGGAGCTCTTTTTGTTTGTGTGTAGTTATTGTGTGT
>NZ_UQYC01000056.1 GCF_900545205.1 uncultured Veillonella sp.
ATAGCGAATATACTTATACAAAATGTTATTCGGTGTATATAACATAATAGACTCCACATATAAGTCATGCTAGCAAAATCATGGAAAATATATCATCCATCTATGGCAAAATAATGTAAATCTTTGAATTCATCATCCCAAAATGTAAAAGAAAAGATATGGGTATCATCAAAGGTTTGCTCGCAATAGGTTACAGCATCACGTTCTGGTTCAATAATAGGCATACCAATGCGTGATTTCATGTCATCAATAGTTATATCACCATACCAATCTCGTATTTCGTTATAAATGAAAGTTACAATTGCATCTATATTTTTATGGTAATTAACAGCTAATAGCTTTGCCGTATCTAAATTAGTATCTGTTGGTTTCTCATCCCAGCAAAACTGTATTCCTTCATAGAATATGGTATATTGCCTTAACTGTTCATCATAAATTACAGGATTAATCATCGTTTGTACCCTTTACATAGCTTTCCATCTTCGGTCTTAAATCTAGTACGACTTCCCAATCATCTAATGATGGAGCCTTATGATGTGCAATAAATTCTTCTATAATCTGTAATGCCTCTTGAGGGCCTAGCTCATTTTTACCGTATATTATCGCACCCTGCTCACCATCATTAGTTACACTAAGCTCTATATGTAATAAATCGGTATCTTGATCACTACAAACTTGTACAAAGTTATACATTTTATTATCTATGGAAATTGCCTTTGCTGGAGAGATAACTACAAAATCCTGCTCTTGATTCTCAATAGCGTAGAGATTTTGCTCAACCTCATTCAATGTAATTCCTTCATACTTATAGTTACCTACATCAATTGACCAGTCTGTATAAGTCTTCTCAACTGCATCTGCCATATGTATCTCCTCAACTTTACAATATACATTAGAATAAGGTCTCTAATTGACTTGACATATCTGCTATAAACTCATCAAACTTACAAAGCTCTCGTAACTCTTGATGCTCTATATCATAACAACTGATCTTTTTAGACTTAGGATCCCATACAATTTGCCAATCATTATACTCGCCTAGCTCTTTAGATAGTCGTAATAGTTTACGACGACCCAATTTAAACGGAACTGTATCAAGTAAAGGTAAAAACTCAACGGATATAAAATCAGAGTCTGGTAATTCAAAGTAAAGATTATCTTCCTCTAAAAACGATACTAACACTTTTGGTAATTTAAAGGGTTTTAATTGATCCATTTTATTTTGTTTATCATGGTACTCCGTAGGCTCTAATGTTTTAAAGTACTCCGCCATTTCCATATCGCCACGTTCAATGGCAATGCTATAAGGACGCATACCATCCTTTTCTGTAATGGTCACATCCGCACCATGTTCTACCAAATATTTGCACATCTGTAAGTCTACATAACGAGCAGCTACACATAATGGGGTTGGCTTAAAAGGATACACAGAATCAGGCTTATTGTAATTAATATCTACACCATTATGAATAAAGAAATCTAGAACCTCATAATTGTTCTCTGTTATGGCATTTCTGAAAGCTTTACCGCCATATTTTTGTACTGTATGGCCTAAGTCATGAATCCGTTGTAAGTTCTCATATTTCTTGCCATATAAAGCAGCCTGAAATGCATCTACATCAACAGAGTTCAAGGCATGAATATTAGCACCATGATTCACAACATAATCTATTACCTTTTGATCAGCATACCGTACAGCTAATAAGAAACTTGGATTTTCTTCATAATTTAAATCTGCTCCATGTTCAACTAACCATTGAACACTAGGAAAACAGTTCATTACTAATGCTAATTCTAGTGGGGAATACTCACTGTACTTCCCCAATTGTATAGGTTTATGAATATCCCATCCCTCTGCTAATGCATTTTCTAAAGCTACGATATTGCCTTTTACGATATCTATTACTATTTCAGATACAGATTCGAACGTACCCAAATCCTTTAACTCTATCATGTCTCTCTCCCAAGAACTATATTTTAAAATGATTATCACTAATTACATTATATTACATTTATAAGTATGAGTGTATAGTAAAAGCCCTCCGCATAAGCGAAGGGCTTAACTATTATTTCTCTTGTACTTGTTTGCCACTCATATGTTCAATAGTAATTTCAAACATCTGTGTTGCTTTACCGTTCCGAGCAATTTGATCATCAGCTAATGCTTCATCAGGATAATATTTCATAGCAAATTCTTTTAATCGAGCTATAGATTCTGGGCCGGCCTCTAATAAACGGCATCTCCCAAATAGTACTGCACTTTGTACATATGGGGCCCATGGTTCAGATTCATCAATACGCTCATCACCATATACTGTAAAACATACTTTATCCGAAGATTTTAATGCATCTACTTTATGACCAGCTTTGGCTCCATGAAAATAAATTTTCTGCGTTTCATTATCATAAAAATAATTAATAGGAATAGCATACGGGTATCCATTATCACCATTCATGGCCAAAATACCACGACGATTAGACGTTAATAGTGCTTCCGTAGCAGCACGATCTATTTCATTTATCTTTTTACGAATTGGTTTAAACATAATATGTCTCCTATTTTATTTACTAATCGTATTTACAAGATACATAAAAGTGCCACTATTAGTATCATCAACTTTGGAGTATTCTTTCCAATGTATAGGATATATACCAGTTAATACTATCGGTGCTTCCATCCCACGCATTGTCCCTTTCCCTGTATTATCGGACCAATTCATGCATCCCGTTTTAATAGAACCATCATCAATAGAGAATTCAGCGTATGTACAATTTGCTTTTATAGGCGGCTTTAAATAAGACATCTCACTAGTTATCTTAATAGTATAACCTTCAATAAAGTTACTACTCTTATCTCTAAACTCCTCTATACGCATTATATCTTTTAAATAGTTATAACAACCTTGATCCTTAGCACCTTGCTCCTTCAATACATATACTTCATCATTTATATTTTTAATACATTTTTTTGTCGTATATTTAAGCTCAATAGGAATCCATTTACCATCTAATATAACAAGAATATCAAGATGTAAATTAGGATTAAATTCAGGGACAAACTCTAGTCTTATATCACAATTTGGATATTCTTCTTTAATTATCCATGCTAGGCTAAATTGAAAGTCTGCTTCTGAATGAAATATTGGTCGCCACTTACTCAGCTGGTTCATTATTTCATCAATATCTAAGGTTAATCCCATACCATATACCTCATTCAACATGATTTAACTACTTATGTTAATTATATTATATTTCTATATATGTTTGTATCATAAAAGCCCCTCGCAAAATGCGAAGGGCTAACACTAATATACTTACTAACAAACTTATATTATTTAATCTATTCATTAAAATACTAGTGATTCTTTTAAAGATTTCCCTCAACTACTATAACAGATGTATGTTGAAGTGCTTCCTTTATCCAAGCAATAAATGTGTTTAAAAACTCTTGCTCTTCTTTACTAAAATTTATAAGATCAACTTCAATATTATGAATTATTTTAATCCAGTCGTCTTGCTTAATCCAATTATCAAAGCATACATCAAAGCTATCTCTTTCAGTATTATCTGATGCATCTATAATAGGATACGCTTTAATAAAATAAGAAACTAAGATATCAAAATCTGGACTATAAACCCGCAATGGATCTCTATAATAATGCCAATCCTTCATACTGGCTTGCTCTACGTGTAAATGTCAATATAAGAATGTACAAAAATGATGATATAAGAATGTACAATTATTTTAATACACTATTCAATTACCAGCTCTACATAATCCCCATCTTCCTTATTGTATACATGCTTATTTACGATTCCAAGTAGTTTCTGTATATCTTCCATATCTGAAGCCGAAAATTCCAAATAACAAGTCTCATCACTGGTATAATTCAAATCTTCATAAAAATCCTGAATCGCCACATAAAATTTTTCTAAAACATCTTCCAATGGATATTGGGAAATATTCCTCGGACTATCTCCTTCTCCTAATTCTGGTTCTTGAACAAATTTTAATGAAGTAACAAAGCAATCACTTTTCATAAAATCGTCATACGTTTTATAGATATGTTCTGCTACCTTTTCGTAATCAGCTTTGTTATATTTTTCATCTCAACCTCCTTAATGTGGTGTGAAAATTATCATTAGTCCCCTACAACTTCAAATTTACGTATCCACATAAATTTATATTTTGTACCATTTCAATATTATACAATTATTACTTATTCGTTTTTCTTATAGTAACTGGGATAAAGAGGGTGTTCAAATACACCATCATCAATCATTTTCTCAATCTTCGATGGCAAATCAACTTTATGTACTTTTTTATAAAGAGCTGTGCTTAAACATTCAAATCCTCCTCCCGAAGAAATATCACCTAAAAAATTTTGAATTGCTTCTATATCGGGATAATGATCAGGATTATGTAGATAACGCATATATTCCTCTAAAACTCGTCTAATGTATAGAAAGTCTTTCAGGCTCATTGTTATTTTTTCCTTATCAGAAATATTATTTAACCCATATTCAATTATGTCTTTTATATCTGCATATTTTCTCATATCTGAATTCAATACATCTTTTCTCCAAATAAACCGAGAGTTTCATTAAATTTCTAATGAAATTATCTCCATAAATTTTGATTTCTCTTTGCTTAAAAATAAATACCATTATATAATTCCATAAACTCTTTAGCAAACTTTGCGATAAGTTCATGATCAAGTGTAGTAGCTAAGATTTCTTCACTATCATTAGCTGTTGATGTCCAAGATTTGCTGTTACAGAAACGCTATCGCATAAAGCATTCGTAATTAAGGACTTCGGTCTATTCCCTTGTCATTAATACAACCGTCTCCTCAACAAATTCAAGTTAGCAAGTACACATTATATCAATAAGAACTTCACGAATGTCCATTATTGGCTATTTAATTTGGTTATCAAGCTCAATACCCTGTTCCGCTAAACCAAAAACTAACTCCTTAAAACTTTCTGCAATAATTTCTAAATCATCAACCGATGTCACATATACATCATGTGGCAAAACAACAATTTTGTCTGTTTCCTTTAAAATACAAACTAAACTTCCATCACCTAAACCGCCAATAGGAAAAACAGTATTATTTGATATGTTGCTTTCTTCGTCGTCGCTATAGTTTGCAATAAAAGCAGGGTATACACAACCTAATTCCTCTAAAGTGAAAATCCATGGATCAACAAAATGGCAGCCACCAAATTCCTTGAGTAAATATCGATATTCTGACGGAATTGGTTCGAATTTGTTTTCAAACTCAGATATGTCTTTTTCGGACTCCGGGTGATATTTGCTGTGCGTGTCAGCCATAACGCTATAAGCTTTTCTTAGTAATTTAATCTCTGCTTTTGTTAATTCCATATGCTTTCTCCAATCAATACGATGAATTATCTTTTGTTCACCTTATCCGCCTTTGAAAATCAGCCCAACAAACGGGAATTGGTTATCCTTTTCCGCAAGCTCCTTTTCCAATATTGCCCTCAACATTATGATAAAATATCCGACACTTTTCCTGCGTAAATGCTTGCACAATTCCATTCAACTACTGAAAATCCATATTCTTTAATAAAATCTTCAAATTCCTTTTTATCCCATTCTTAATACATCTTAAATCCTAAAATAGACATCAAACTTTTTATCATTTTTCTTTGCTTTCCCTCTTTCCATAGAAAAGTGGGGGCGAACAAAGTCCCATTAGGTTTTAACACCCTATATATTTCTTTCATCGCCTCATCCGGTTTAGGCATAATATGAAGTGCATTAGCAATTAACACACAATCAAATTTTTCATACGAATAGGATAATGCTACTGCATCGGCTGTTTCAAATGTAAGTTTTTCGTATTCCCCACGCTTTTTAGCTTCCTGAATCATTTGCTCGGAGAAGTCTGTACCGATCCAACTTTTCGTATGCTTTGAAAGATTAAACGATAATTGTCCTGAGCCACAAGCAAGTTCAAGTACTTCCATGTCTTTATTCAAATGAGGACGAATGTATTCGCAAACTTTATCATATACTCCTTTGTCTTTTTTCATGAAAGGAGCATATAGCTTAGCAAATTTATCCCAAAATTTTTATTGCTTTTATCAATTATTTCAACGCTCCTTTAAATATAAAAATGATCCTATCAATCTTTATATTGAGCCTATTTTCTCATTGATACCTTGCAAGAAAGGAATAATAGCTGTTCCTATACCAAGTAGGAATGTCATAAATGCAGAAAGACATATGCTGTCATTCTTTTCTATTCAATCATTTTGAAGTGTCTCAAGGCATCCATGATAGCTTCTTCTTTTTCAGGTGTACACTGTGGAATAATTTGTTTCTCCTTTTTAGACTTGTTGTAATGTTCTCGTAATTCTATTCCACATTTCCTTTTTATCTGTGTAATATATAATGTCGGAACTTTTAATTCAAATTTATTCCAAACATATTCTTTGATTTGAGCATATGTTGCCTTACTTTCAGCACTGGTCAAATCAAGCTCATCCAGCTCAATTTCAACTTCTATATGCTTATCGACATCGAGTTTGGACAAAAGTGCTACCGTCTCAACATGCGCTGTCATTGGAAACATATCCACTGGTTGTACTTCTTTTAGTTCATACCCGTAGTGTGTAAGGATTTCAATATCTCGTGCCATAGTTGCTGGGTTACAAGATACATAGACAATGCGTTTTGGTTCCATGCCCGCTGCAGAGGTTAGTACTTCTTCTTTACAGCCTGCTCGAATTGGATCGAATACAATCACGTCTGGTCGTACGCCAGCCTTGTAGAGTTTTGGCATTTCTACGGCTGCATCAGCGACGATAAATTCTGTATTCTCATAGCCATTGCGTTGGGCATTTTCACGAGCGTTAATAATGGCTGGTTCTACGATTTCAATACCGATAACATGTTTTGCCTTATGTGCTAAAAATAGTGAAATGGTCCCCGTACCACAATACGCATCGATAACGGTTTCATCCCCTTTAAGGTCTGCATAGGCTAATGCTTGATCGTACAGTACTGTAGTTTGTTCTGGATTAACTTGGAAGAATGAATGTGGGGACAATGTAAACTGTAAGTCCTTAATATGGTCTGTAATCGTCCCCTCACCATAGAGGATATTATTTTTAGGTCCTAATATAACATTAGTTCGCTTACCATTTACATTATGAACAATAGTTTCTACTTGAGGAATTCGTTCTGTTAATTTTTCTACCCACTTTTCTTGGTGTGGTAAGTAATCTGTAGCAGTTACAAGGATAATCATCCATCCAGATTGCCCAATGCGACCGATTACATGGCGCAATATACCTTTGCCTGTCTGTTCATCATAAGGTTCAATATCAAATTCTTTAGCGATTTGATAACATGCTTGAGCAATAATATTATTGCCTTCATCTTGAATAGGACAGTTTGTACCTTGCACGATATCATGAGATCCCATCGCATAGAATCCCATTTGAATATCGCCTTTAGTGCCGCCTACAGGCATTTGCATTTTATTGCGATATGCCCATGGTTCTTTGGGTCCTAATGTAGGCTTAACAAGGTCTGGATTTTGATGACCAATGCGTTCGATAACGTCCTTCACCTTTTGTGTTTTTAGTGAAAGCTGTCCTTCATAGGTAATGTGTTGTAGTTGGCAGCCTCCACAGAATCCATAAAGATCACAACTTGCATCGATACGATTGGGAGCCATCGTAACAATTTCTAAGAGGCGCCCTGTAGCATAGGTTTTTTTAACCATATCAATAGCTACTTTCACAGTTTCTCCAGGTAAGGCAAAAGGCACAAAGACAGTAAAGTCATCTACACGACCTACCCCTTCACCGCTGCTACCGATGCCATGAATAGTTACCAATACTTCATCACCAAACTTAACAGGCGCATTTAAAATAGCCTGTTGTTTTTTAGATAATTGGCCGTTTGTAGCTTGCTGTGAATTAGAGCGATTACTTCTTCTATGTTGTTTAGATTGTTTTTTACGAGATGTACGATTAGTACCGTTCATTACGCGTCTCTTTTCTTCCAAATTTTAATCATACCTGTCACAATAAGAACGAAGAATACAGTGCCGAATTTAACGAGTAATTCTTCACCTTGAATATATGGCATAAGAAGTGGATCTTCCACAATCATTTCGCCTGCAACCCAGCCAAGGAGTGCACCACCAGCCCAAAGAATAGCAGGGAATTTATTAATAATACGAGCAAATAATGTAGAGCAAAATACGATAATTGGAACAGTAATTAACATACCTGCAATAACAAGCTCTAAATGACCTCTAGCGGCCCCTACTACACCAATAACATTATCAATACTCATCATAGCGTCAGCTACAATAATCGTCCAAATGGCACCCATTAATGAATTCTTAGCTTCGATATGTGCATCTTCATCTCCACCTTTTAATAATTGAATGGCAATCCATACAAGTACAAGGCCACCACCTAAGTGGATAAGAGGAATTAAAGTAAGCGCCTCTACTAAAAGGGTAGCAAATACAAGGCGCATTACAATGGCACCTACTGTACCCCAAATTACGGCTTTCTTTTGTAGTTCTGGAGCTAGCTTACCTGCTGCCATACCAATTACTACAGCATTATCACCAGCCAACAAAATATCAATTAAAATAATCTTACCAATGGTCACCCACGTGGCAACTTCTAAAAATTCCATTCTCTACATACCTCAATTCAAACGAGTAATTCAATAACTATCCCTTAACTATACCATAATTTTTCTATTTTCTCACCTAAAAAGAGAGCTATTAGTTTACATAAAAAAATCTCTCCTCCTATGATTAAGAGAAGAGATTTATTCTATTATTTCTTGGTTTTTTTAGCTATCAAAGATGCCCCTACTACGAGGATTACTGCAGCTATTTTGATGAACAGTACATATGGTTCAACACTATGAGCAATCAATGTATCCTCTACTGCCATACCAGCACCTACCCAGCCAAGGATACCGCCGCCAACGTATAGGATAATTGGGAAACGTTCGATGACTTTCACAAATAAAGTACTGCCATAAATGATGATTGGTACAGTTATGAGCATACCGATGGCTACCATTGTCATATGACCACCTGCAGCACCAACTACACCGATAACATTATCGATACCCATGATACCGTCAGCAATAACAATAGTTGTAATGGCTGCGCGTAAATTATCCTTAGCTTCGATATTATGCTCGCTTTCATCATCAGCAACGAGCTTGTATCCGATCCATAAGAGGAGGATACCACCTACTAAACGAAGTGCAGGAATATTGTTCAATGCCTCTACAAATAGGAATGCCATAACAAGGCGTAAAATAATGGCGCCAGCTGTGCCCCAGAAGATGGCTTTCTTCTGTAAATGTGCTGGCAAGTTACGAGCTGCCATACCAATTACAATAGCATTATCGCCAGCAAGTAAGATATCGATAACGATGATCTGAAGCATCGCTAATAAACCTTGTACAGATAAGATGTCCAATGTATCCTCCTTAGAATATAACTATAGTATATATATTATAATCGATATAGTTCAGTAGTGTAAAATTCAATTTGTAAAATATATATTCATTTTTAGCATACTCTATTCATATTAATATGAGAATCATAACACTACAAATAAAAGTTCTAGTATATAAAAAATCATTAATTATAGATTCATAATAGACTAATCAATAATATATATTTAATTCCCAATTCTCAAGGAATTTATCTATTAAATTAGACTACTTTATGATATCGTATAATATATCATTAATAAGGGAGGTAAGTATGTATCAAACATATTCTATATTACAAAAGTTATGGTTGTTCATTAAGCTATTTACTCCTATGTGCATAACGCAATTTTCCCTTATAGGTGGTACATTTATAGCCATCTTTTTAACGGGACAATATAGTACGATAGATTTAGCAGGGGTTGCTACGGGGTATAATTTATGGCTCCTATTCTATATCTTTGCACAAGGAACATTATTAGGTATTACACCGATTATTTCTCAGTTATTAGGGGCTAAGAAAACAGATGATATCGCAACCATCTTCTACCAAGGCCTTTATATAGGTACGGGCTTAGCATTCATCATTTTAATGATTGGACTCTTTGGCTTACGTCCACTACTGACAGCCCTCAATCTTGAACCGGCAGCAGCAGAGGTATGTATTAGTTATCTGAAAGCTTTCGCTATAGGTTTATTCCCTCTACTTTGGGTTAATACATTACGCAATACAGTCGACAGTCATGGATTAACACATTATTCTATGGCCATCGTATTTACAAGCTTTATTGTGAACGTATTCTTGAACTACTCGCTCATCTTTGGGCATTTCGGATTTCCTGAAATCGGTGGTGTCGGTGCTGGCTATGGTATAGCAGGTACTTGCTGGACTAACTTTATTCTCTTCAGCTTAGTATTACTATTACATCCGAAGTTAAAGGGATATCGTATCTTTAAAGACTTCAGTAAACCAAGTTTTCACTACATTCGCGAACAGCTACATATAGGTATTCCTATTGGCTTTTCCATCTTCTTAGAAGCTAGTATCTTTAGTATTGCTGGCCTATTGATGGTTCACTTTGGATCCGCCGTCGTAGCTGCTCATCAATCTGTTATTTCCTTTACCAATGTATTCTACTGTTTACCTCTTAGTATCGCTATGGCCTCTACCATTGCAGTTGCATATGAACTTGGGGCAGGTCGTAAACAAGAGGCTATCCAGTACTCTTATATTTCTCGCATCTTAGCCATTGTATTGGCTATCATGATTTGTACATTTACGTTTACTAATATGGATGCTATTGCAGATCTCTTTACAAATGATGATGAAGTATACAAGCTTATCTACAGCTTCCTTGGATACGGTGTATTCTTCTCTGCTATCGATGCCATAGGTACCCCATTGCAAGGTATATTGAGGGCTTATAAGGATGTAAAAGTAGTTCTTTATATTTCCCTCGTTTCCTATTGGGGCGTATGCTTCCCTACGGCCTATATTCTCGCCAAAAATCCTAATTATGGACCATTTGGCGTATGGATTGGCTTACTCTCTAGCGTACTAGTAGCGGGTATATTATTCACCTGGCGTACTTGGTACATTCAACGTAGACAAAACTAAATAACAATTAATACAGTAAAAGAGCATCTTATGTAAGATGCTCTTTTTTATTTCAATATATCTTGTTTTTCTACTTTGGACATACGGAAGAAATTATATAATGCTTCTGCCGTTTTATAGTTCATAGAGTCTACCTTTGAAAGCTCATCAATAGATGCTTCTTTCATAGCCTCTAAACTATTAAAATGCGCCCATAATGCTTTGCGGCGTTTAGGACCAATTCCTTCGATATGATCTAAAATAGACTCTAAGTTACGTTTACCTCGCAATTTGCGATGATATGTGATGGCAAATCGATGGGCTTCATCACGTATTTGTTGCAGTAATTGAAGCTCTGGCGTATGATGGCTCAAAATGATACTTTCAGATTGCCCTTCTACAAAGACCTCTTCAATGCGTTTAGCCAAGGAGATAACAGGCACATCGGTAACACCTACAGCACGAATTAACGGCAATGCTGCATTGAGCTGCCCTTTACCACCATCGATGATAATAAGGTCAGGCATAGGCCAATCTGTTTCATTACCGTAACGACGTTCCATGATTTCTGCCATGGATTTGAAGTCATCTGGCTTACCTTGCGTAGTCTTTAACTTAAAGCGACGATATTCCTTCTTCGCCGGCTTACCACCTTCAAAGACAACCATAGACGCCACAGTTTCAGACCCTTGCGTATGGGAAATATCGAAACACTCCATGCGTTCTGGTAATCGCGGCAAGTCTAAGACTTCCGCTAATTTCTTAACGGCCCCACCAGTCTTATCGATTTGGTACTGCCATTGACGACGTCGTTCTTCAAGGAAGGTTTCTGCATTCTCATGAGCCATCTTGATCATGTCCATCTTATAGCCACGCTGAGGCACAGATACCTCTACATTCTGCCCTTTGAGCTGTGTAAACCATTCACTCAATAAGTCTCTATCAGAACTATCCATCGGTAATAATAATTCCTTCGGAATGAAGTTCGTATCCCCATAGTATTGCTTGATAAAGTCCGTCATGATTGTTTCTGGACTGTCTCCATCGTGTTGAACAAAGTAATTCTCACGACCTAATAGTCGTCCACCACGAATGAATAATAGCTGTACACAAGCCATAGATGTATCAACAGCAATCCCTAATACATCTAAGTCGCCTCGTTGTGTTACCATGCGTTGCTTTTCTTGTATTTTTTCAATGCTGCTCAACTGATCTCGATACCGTGCTGCATCTTCAAATCGCAAGTCTTCTGCAGCTAATTCCATCTTCTCTTTGATTTCCTTCAACAATGGTATAGGCTTTCCTTCAAAGAGCTCTATGATTTCATCGATGTACTTCCGATAGTCCGGTATAGATATTTTGTTAAAGCACGGCGCTTCACAATAATGCATATGGTATTGCAAACATGGCCGCTCTACCTTCATAGACTTACATGTGCGCAGTGGGTAATATTGACGTATCAATTTCAACACCACATGAACCGATGTAACATCTGTGAAAGGACCAAAGTACTTAGCCCCATCACGTTCAAGGCGACGTGTCATATATACGCGAGGATAGTCCTCTTGAACAGAGATTTTCACATACGGATAGGTCTTATCATCGCGGAGCCGAATATTGTATTTAGGCTCGTGCTCCTTGATGAGCGTATTCTCTAATATGAGAGCTTCCATCTCTGTCTTTGTTTGGATAATCTCTACATCGACAGCACGCTTCATCATAGCTGTAACCTTAGGTGCTCGGTTGGCATCATTACGCACATAAGACCGCACGCGATTTCGCAAATTAATAGCCTTACCTACATAGATGATGCGGTTGTACTGATCACGCCATAAATACACACCCGGTGTAGTCGGCAAATGACTGACCTTCTCTAGTAATTCTTCAGATGGCATATGTCCTCCTTTCCTTATAGATTTCAAGGAAATAGAATACATTCTTACCTAAGATATGTTCATGGTAAATGCTTAAAAAATGTATTCTATTTCCGTTATGATTTTTATAGAAACTAAATTTAATACTTTATTTTGCTTAATTGTAGAATGAAATTGAACAAATAAAAATCCATAGTGAACCTTGTGTTA
>NZ_UQYC01000057.1 GCF_900545205.1 uncultured Veillonella sp.
GATATTTACTCCATCGAAGACTTGGCTGAGTTGATTTACGATTTGAAATGCGTTAACAAAGATGCTCGTATTTCCGTTAAATTAACATCTGAAGCTGGCGTTGGTACTATCGCTGCTGGTGTGGCAAAAGCAAAAGCAGATAATATCTTAATCTCTGGCTACGATGGTGGTACAGGTGCGGCAGGCCGTACATCTGTAAAACACGCTGGTGTGCCTTGGGAATTAGGCTTGTCCGAAACACATCAAACATTGATGCTCAACAGATTGCGTGACCGCGTTAAATTGGAAGTAGACTCCAAGTTAATGACTGGTTTTGACGTAGCCGTTGCGGCTATGCTTGGCGCTGAGTTATTCGGTTTCGGTACATTACCACTCGTTGCTGTAGGCTGTAAAATGGCTCGTGTATGTAACCTCAACACATGCCCTTATGGCGTAGCGACACAAGATGAAAAATTGCGTGCTCGTTTCACAGGTAAACCTGAGTATGTAGAAAACTTAATGATCTTCATCGCTCGTGAATTACGTGAAATTATGGCTCGCTTAGGAATTCGCTCCGTAGCTGAACTTGTAGGTCGTATCGACCTTGTTCGTCAAAAATCTCAAGACGATAACTTCAAATTGTCTCGCGTTGACCTTAAACGCGTATTGTTCCATCCATATATCGATGCATCTGTAGGTCATATGCACATGATTGACCAAGATCATGAATTGGAACGCACATTGGATATGTCCAAGCTCTTGCGTATGTGCCGTCCTGCCATTGAGGACCAAAAACCTATTCGCGCTAAATTGGCTATCAACAACATTAACCGTGTTGTAGGTACCTTGGTTGGTTCTGAGGTGACACGTCGTTATGGTGAAAGCGGCTTGCCAGATAACACAATCAAGTTGAACTTTGAAGGCTCTGCAGGGCAATCCTTTGGTGCTTTCATTCCTAAAGGCATGACATTAGAACTTGAAGGTGATGCGAATGATTACCTCGGTAAAGGCTTGTCCGGTGGTACAATCACTGTATATCCACCTAAGAAATCCATTTTCGAAGCGGACGAAAACATCCTTATCGGTAACGTTGCCTTCTATGGTGCTACATCTGGTACAGCCTACATTAACGGTGTTGCTGGTGAACGTTTCGCTGTTCGTAACAGTGGTATCACTGCTGTTGTGGAAGGCTTAGGCGACCATGGTTGTGAATACATGACTGGTGGCGAAGTTCTTGTACTCGGTAAAATCGGCCGTAACTTCGCAGCAGGTATGTCCGGTGGCTATGCATACATCCTTGATTGCGATGAACGCTATGTTAATACAGGCCTCGTAGAATTACGCCCTGCTAATAATGATGACCTTAAACGCATTAAAGAATTAGTAGAACAACACGTATTGCATACTAACTCCGCTAAAGGCCGTCACATCCTTGAAAACTGGAATAACTTTGTAAACAGATTTACAAAAGTTGTACCTGTAGCATATGAAGAAATGCACGCTGCTATTGAACGCTATAAAGAACAAGGCTTATCCTTGGAAGAAGCTCAATTAGCTGCATTCAAAGAAAAATATGCAAAATAATTTCTAATCTAACTGAATATCCTTTAGATAAGACATATGAAATGCCTCTATAGCTTTGACTATAGAGGCATTTTCATGTATAATATTTGTATTGCAATATTGGATCATGGCAGTTCTCGGGCCCGTGCAATGGGGGCCTGTGAATCGTGTCAGGACTGAGAGGTAGCAGCACTAAGCGGTAACCTTCATGTGCCACGGGGAACCCGGGGACTGTCGTGATCGAATATTGCAAGGCGGCCTATGGGGCCGCTTTTTTTATGTCTAATCGATAGAGGGAAATGGGTTGTATAAATTAATGATAGAACTCTATAAAATGAGTAAGATTTCCGTGAATATGGTATAATAAAGTATTGTAATTTTCGGAAAAAGGGGGTGTTCCAATGGCATATATTGCGTTATATCGTAAGTACCGTCCGCAGACGTTTACCGATGTGGTTGGTCAGCATCAGGTGTCTGATACATTGATGCGTGCTATCCGCGGGGATAAGGTAGCTCATGCGTATTTGTTCGCTGGTCCGCGAGGGACTGGTAAGACGAGTATGGCCAAGATTTTTGCACGCGCTATCAACTGCGAGCATGGACCAACGGATCATCCTTGTAATGAGTGTAGTGCTTGTAAATCGATTTTAAGCGGCCAGTCCATGGACGTGCTTGAAATCGACGCCGCATCAAACCGTGGTATCGATGAGGTGCGTGCCCTTCGTGAAAGCGTCAAATTCATGCCTGTTGAAGGCCGTAAGAAGGTATTCATCATCGACGAAGCCCATATGCTTACGACGGAGGCGTGGAATGCTCTCTTAAAAACCATAGAAGAGCCACCAGCTCACGTTATGTTTATCTTCGCTACCACAGAAATTGAAAAATTGCCTGTTACTATCGTGTCTCGTTGTCAGCGCTATACCTTCAGAAGGATTACGTCAGACGATATTGCACAACGTTTATCCTATGTAGCAGAAAAGGAAGGCTTTGGCTTAGATCCTGCTGCAGCACAGCTCATCGCTGTTCATGCAGACGGTGGTTTGCGTGATGCCTTGAGTATCTTAGACCAATGTGCCGGTATGGCAACAGGTACTATTACGCCGCAAGTAGTAGAAGAACTGATCGGTCTTGTTAGCAAAGAATGGATTATTCACTTTCTAGATGCGTTGCGCAACGGGGATGGACCAAAATTACTGTCTTATATTCACGATGCCTTAGCAGAAGGTCGTGATGCGACACAGATTATGGAAGCCCTAATTCAGCATGTGCGGGCCTTGCTTGTAGGCAAGGTAGCACCTGATGCGGACGAGCTCAAGGTATACGATGCCTTTAAGGATGAATTCCTAGCTCAAGCTGAAAGCATCGATTTTAATGAGCTTAATCAGTATGTGCGCAGTGCACAATCGATCATGAATGATGCAAAACAGGTGGATAATCCACGAACCATCATCGAAATGGGCTTACTCGTTTTATGTGCTAAATTAGGCTCTGTTGATGAAAGCTTAGAAGACCGTGTATATGCACTAGAGTCTTCTGAGCGCTCTGAACGAAATGATTTATTAAACCGCATGGCTCAATTAGAACAACGAGGCCCAGCTGTCGCAACTGCACCTGCTTATGGTGCTAATTCCTTTGGCCCGCCTGGTGGTTATGCCAATAGCTTTGTTCCTGTAGATCATACGGCTACTGTACAGAGCGCTCCCATGAGTAGTAATCAAAATGCTATTGTTGGTACAGTACCACCTCCAAGTAGCGTAGGAATGACACCACTGCCTACGAATGTAGGCATAACGCCTCCACCGCTGGGAGCTCTTGGTAGCACACCTCCTCCTATGAATGGAGTGGGCATGGCTCCTCCGCCGATGGGCGGTGTTGGTATGGCGCCACCACCAAATACGGGAGGCGGACCACAACGACCTACGAGAAAACAAGCTACAGGACGTGGGAAAAAAGGTATTAGCACACAGGCTATCATTAGTGATCAAATCTTGTCTGCTCAAGAGTATCGCAATGTACAGTCTAATGTCATTAAATACTTGAAGGACAGCAATCGCAATATGACCTCTACCGTAATTGGCCAAGGTCAACTTGTATACGTAGACCAAAGTAAGGCTGTTATGGCCTTTAAAAATACATTGCACCTCAATGTAATGACCAACGAAGTAAACTTGGCAGAAGCGGCAGATGCTTTCACCTATACGCTAGGCTATCCAGTACATGTAGAAATCGTTGATGCCCTTACACAAGTTTACAAAGACTATAAAAAAGCCTCTGGCAGTACGACGCAGCACCAAGTAAAAGCACCGCAACGTCCACCAGAACCAATGGTTGATGTGCAGAAGACCTCTGAAGGTCAACCAACGCAAATGGATTTAACAAATCCATCAGCACCACAAGGCACTAATAATGCTTCAGTGGGAAATAGCTCAGCAGGAGCTAATAGAGCTCAAGCAAGTAGCGCGTCACAAGCTCAACAACCTATCGCACAGGTTGGAGGTCCTACACCTGAAGAGCCGGCTAGTAAGCCTGATTCAGCAGCAGTAGATGCGGCAAAGGCTGCAGCATTAGCATTCTTAGCAAAGAAGACGGGCGGTGCTGCTATAAGTGCCACATCTGGTGCTAATACGAGTGAGGCCGGACCAGAAACTTCACCATCTAGTGGAGATGTGCCGATTACATCCTTTGATGGCGGTCCTACGGTACAAGTGCCTGATGGAGAGATTCCTATCGAGTCGCTAGCAGGTTCTATTGAAGGCGATGATATTCCAGTTCATTCCTTTGATGATGTGCCGGTAGATGATATGGAGGAAGCTTACGTATCATCCTTAGATGATATGCCACCACATCCATTAGATAGTGTCACTGTTATTAGCGATGATGGGGAAGTCTTAGAACGCCCTATGGATAGCGGTGCACATATTGAGGTGGAAGCTGTCCCAAAGTCTAATGGGGGCGAACAGCAACAGGGAACCCCTTATCAAAGTGATGAACATGCAATGCTTTCACAAGCACCTATAGAGGTCGCACCTATCGATAGCGTGACGGTTGCTCGTGAATATGCATGGGACCCAGCAAATATGACGGAAGAGGAGCGAAATAATCCTCTCTTGGCAGAAACATTAGAAAAACTATCTGAAGATCACGACATCATCGTCGAGGTCATCGAAGAATAAATCAATTAGAATATGAGTATAGGACGCAGATCCTAAAAGGAGGAATTACAATGTTTGGTAAAGGTATGGGCAATATGGCTGGCATGATGAAAAAAGTTCAAAAAATGCAAGCAGATATGAAGAAAATGCAAGAAGAATTGAAAACTCGTACAGTAGAGGCTTCTGTTGGTGGCGGTGCTGTAACAGTTGTGATGAATGGTGAAAAAATCATCGAGTCTTTGAAGTTGAACCCAACTGCAGTTGATCCTGAAGACGTAGAAATGTTAGAAGATTTAGTGATGGCTGCTGTAAACGAAGCTAGCAAAAAAGTAGACGACCTCTTGGCTCAAGAAATGGGCAAAGTAACTGGTGGTCTTAACTTACCAACAGGTTTATTCTAAATGACAAACGCTTTAGAACGGCTCGTAGAGCAGTTGCGCCGCTTGCCGGGAATCGGCTCCAAGTCGGCTAGACGCTTGGCCTATCATTTGGTAGAAATGCCGAAGGAAGAGGTAGACCGTCTCGTGGAAACCATCGTAGAAGCGAAGGGGGCTACGCGTCACTGTTCTATTTGCTTTAACTTATCAGCTCAAGACCCTTGTGAATTCTGTAGCAATCCGAACCGCGATCAAACGACGATTATGGTCGTTGAAACTTCTCGCGATGTCATTGCTATCGAGCGCAGTGGCGACTATAAGGGCTTATATCACGTATTGGAAGGTGCCTTGTCCCCTATGGAGGGCATCGGTGCTGACGATATTCGCGTAAAAGAATTGATTGCCCGCCTTCGGGATGGTGTTGTACAAGAGGTTATTCTCGCTACTGACCCAGACGTAGAAGGGGAGGCGACAGCTCTCTATTTGGCGCGTTTATTAAGTCCAAGTGGCATTAAGGTAACGCGTATTGCCCGCGGTGTTCCTGTGGGGGGCGATATCGAATATGCCGATGAATTGACGTTAGGCGGTGCTGTAGTGAACCGCCAAGAAATGAAAGGATAATATGGGAGCTTTATTAGCATCACCGATTATATCGGCGGCTGTATCCGTTGCTGTAGCCTACATTGCTTTCAAAGTAGCATTTTTCACCATTAAACGGGTGGCTATGAATGCAGTAACTGGTATTTTGACGTATTTAGTATGCGTTCATATCCTCAATATTCCTATGGATATTGGTTTGGGCGTATGGGCTTTAACAGCGATTCTAGGCCCTATTCCAATGCTCATTGCTGCCGGATGGTACGGCTTTTTAAAATAGGAGGACCTCATGCTTATCAATAGTGAACAACAACGCGTTATTGATGAAGTTGAACAGAATATCCTCTTGTTAGCGTCCGCAGGGACGGGAAAAACGAATACACTTGCTTATCGAGTGGCTCACCTCATCGAGGGCGGCTATGCGAAGGCGGAGAATATCTTGTGCATGACCTTTACGAACAAGGCGGCGAACGAGATGAAAGACCGCATTCAATCGCTCGTAGGCAGTCCTGCAAAGGCTGTGGAGGTTAGTACATTCCACAGCTTTTGCTTTTTCGTGCTCCAACAAGAGGGCAAGCGCAATGAAACCTTGTATACGGATGTAACCATCTTTGATGAAGAGGATTGTAAGGAATTGTCTGAACCGTATCGTCCCGGTAAATTGCGAGAAATGTCCTTTGCCAACATCATCGGCATGGTAAAAGAATATCGCTCCTTGTATGGGTTCTATTCTGATGATCTCGTAGGCGACTATAAACGAACTATTGAGCGTTTGCAAAAGGAACAGCGTCCTGCAATTGAGCAACAGTTCTCTAGTTTTGGCAATGTTTTGTATAGTGAACTCCATGACTTTTTGAACCATGGTCACGAATGGATTGCCGCTTATGATGAAAGCTTAGCCTCTGTACATGGGCTAGATTTTACAGATCTTATTTGCGGTGTTCATCGTCTATTTCAAGATTCTGTAGTTCGGGAGCGTTGGCGTAGCCGTTACAACTATATTTCTGTAGATGAAATGCAAGATACAGGCGTACTAGAGTACAAGGTATTAGAAATGCTTTGGGAAGGTAATCACGTCCTATTATGTGGGGACTATTTCCAAACCATATACGAATGGCGCGGGTCTGATCCATTCCGCTTGCTCAAGCAGTTTGATTCGGACTTTAAGCCTCTAAAAATCATTTTCTACGAAAACTACCGCTCTAACTGGACACTCTTCACGATGGCGTTTAAAACATTGCAAAATATGTTCCATGATCTCGTAGGATCTATCTATACTGAATTGCCTCGCGCCAATAGTGAAAGAAAGGGCAAGCCTGTTCTCATTAAAGGCTGTAAAAATAGTTATCTTGAGGGCCGATATATTTATGAAGCTATCTGCGCCTTGCCAAAGAATGCCAATATTGGTGTTCTCGTACGAGATAATAAAAAGGCGCAACGGCTGAGCGACTCCTTTGAACGCCTTAACAATGAAAAACCTGAAGAGGAGCGCCGTCACTTTATGATTATTGACGAGTTTAAATTCTTTAGACGTCAAGAAATCAAAGACGTTATGGCTTACTTTAAACTGCTCATGAACCCGAATGACTCTGTCAGCGCTAAGCGCATTATAAAACGCTATGTTGCCGGCATCGGTGACGCGCGTATCGCCGCTATTGAAAGCCCTGAGACGCGACAAGTAGGCCTAAAATTGACAGACTTTATGGATATGCCCATCTTTGAGGCCGAGCCGTATGCCAAGCTCGTCAGTGGCTTAGAGAACCATGAGGTTGTGGTGTATGACGTAGAAAGTACGGGCACCGATACGTCCCAGGATCGGATTATTCAAATTGCGGCTATCCGCATCGATGAAAATGGGCAGGTCCTAGAGACCTTTGAACGTTTTATCAACCCTGGCGTACCTGTGGGACAATCCGAAGAGGTACACGGCTTCTCCGATGCATATCTACAAGACCACGGCGAAGAGCCAGCTACAGTGCTACAAGCCTTTAAGGAATTCTCCAAGAATGCTATTATTGTAGGCCACAATGTAAATTATGACGTCACCATCTTTACTAATGAATTGGCACGCCATAATTTAGGTAACTCAGAGTTCAAGGCTATTTATGATACACTCGATATCTATCGCAGATTCTATCCTAATTTGCCGAATCATAAATTGGGCTTCCTTGCATCAGAGTTTCCTATCAATCATGAGCCTACGCACAATGCGATGGACGATATCTTAGCCACTGCACAGCTTTTAATCTATGCAGTAAAAGAAAATATCGTGCCTACAACGACTGGTCGCATGGTGGCAATCAATAAGTATAAAGCAGCTTTCACCAATATTGCGTCCCAAATGGCGACGCTCAGGAGAAAGGCCTATACGGAGCTGCCAACGAAGTTATTGGCGTACATTATGAACCAAATGGGGGTTCTAGAATACTATAAATCCCATGGGGAAGCTGCAAAGGTAGAGCATATACGCGATCTGTATCGCATTATGGAAAAACTAGATGCTGCCTATGAAGGGCCACCTGGTTTAGCTCGATTAAATCAAATCTTGCAGATGGCGGCCCTTACCGCAGGTGAGCCAGCTCAACAGGTGCGAAATGAAGATCGTATTCCTATTATTACCATCCACCAAGCCAAGGGGAGCGAGTTTGATCATGTATTCTTAGCAGGCCTCAACGAAGGTACCTTCCCAAGCCCCTTTGCCATTGCAGAAGGCCGTGAAGACGAAGAAAAGCGCTTGTTCTATGTGGCCATTACGCGTCCTAAGCAAGAGCTGACCATTACCTTTGAACAAACCAATATACGTGGCCGAGCGATTCAACCAAGCTCGCTACTGAACTATATGCCACGAGACAATGAGCTCGTAGAAAGGAGATACTAATGGCGAGAAAAACACATCGTCCTGATGATATTTTGTGGACCGTAACTGCTGCGGATTTAGAGGCTGTACATACTAACAAGCTTGCAGTAGTACAGCCGTCTAAGAAACAAGAAACGGTCAAAATGAGTGATACTGTGGATATCTCGCTAGGCGAAGTCCTTGATACGAGATATCCACGGAAGTCTCTTGTAAAGTTATTTGAGGAAAAGCTAATCCACATCAACGGACATAAGGCGACGCCAAAGGATGTTATCTCCGAAGGTGACGAGATTTGGATTGCCATGGCGAAGGAAAAAATAGATCACGAACCCATAGAAATGAATCTACATATCTTATATGAAGATGATGATCTCCTCATTGTGGATAAGCCAGCTGGTGTGACAGTAAACTCAAAAGACCAAGTATCTCTTGCCAATGGGGTAGCGTACTACTTCAAAGAAAATGGCATTAAGCGGAAGGTTCGTTTCTTGAACCGCTTAGATAGAGATACAACGGGCTGTATCGTAATTGCTAAAAGCGGTTTAGCTCAAAGTCTTTATCAACAGCAAATGGATGATAATACCTTTGAAAAGTGGTATATGGCTACTGTGGAAGGCATCATAGAAGCTGATGAGGATTCCTTGGTATTATCTATGGAACGCAGTGCTGATGGGATTCATTACGAAGTAAATCCTAAGGGAAAAGAGACTCGTACAGATTATTCCGTCCTATGTAGACATCAATCACAGCCTGTGGATAAGTCTGTGAATAAGTCCAAAAATTCTGTGGATATAGCATCAAAAAATGTGGATATAGAACTATCAGATGTGGATAAAAGTGGTCAAAATGTGGACAAATCTGTGTATAACTTCCAAGAATGTGGATATACAGAGGTTTTAGTCCGTTTGTACACAGGAAAAACACATCAAATTCGTGTGGCTTTCAGCCATATAGGTCACCCTCTCGTAGGGGATACCTTATATGGCGCACAGCCAACGGAGCAGCCGTTCCAATTGCGTGCCCAAAAGGTTGTATTTACACACATGCGCACAGGGGAACGTATTACGGTTACCGCGTAATTTGATCTGATTACATTATTGTTAACAATAAATCTGTCCTATATATTGTGAAGTCACAATACATCAAATATTCTAATTGAGAATTGAGAATTATTGATAATTCAGTAATTACAATGATTTTATAAAAATTTTTCAAAAAAAATAATGACAAATGATAATCGATAAGCTATAATAAGAACATAGATAAATCGATAGGCTTCGATTTGTAGCTTAGTGAAATGAATGTAAGAGGTGTAGTATGATTTTGCAAGAAAATAGTGCAGCACGTAATCGGGGAATTACGCTTGCCAGTATAAAAGGTATTATAGGTAACGTCGTTCTCGTTATCTTTAAAATGATTGTAGGCCTTGCGTCTAACTCCATCGCTATCATCCTTGATGCGGTGAACAACTTAACGGATGTATTGTCCTCTGTATTGACTATCGTTGGTACAAAATTAGCCGCTAAAGGGGCCGATAAGGAGCATCCATTTGGACATGGTCGCATAGAATATATGACTACCATGGCAATTGCCTTCATCATCCTTGGTGCAGGTATCGGATCTCTTAAAGAATCTATTGATAAAATTCTTCATCCTGAGGTATCTACCTTTGATATTCCAAGCCTCGTTATCATCGCCGTTGCTATTGTGGTGAAAGTTGTGATGGGCCGCTATATCAAGGCACAAGGCGAGAAATACAAATCTGATGCGCTTGTAGCGTCTGGTATAGATGCGCTATTTGATGCGGTAATTACCTTTGCTACATTAGTATCTGCAGGCTTAGTATTCTTCTTTAACTTTGACATTCAAGGCTATGTAGGCGCAGCAATCTCTGTTTTGATTTTGAAAGCTGCTTATGACATTTTAAAAGAAATGTATAATCACTTGCTTGGTGTTCGTGCAGATGATAACTTAATCCGCGATATTAAAGAAACTATCGCACAACATCCAAATGTAGGTGGTGTATATGACTTGGTTTTGAATAGCTACGGACCTGGTGAAACAATTGGCTCTGTACATATTACCGTACCAGATACGATGACTATGGCTGATATCCATCCTTTGACAAAAGGTATTGCTGTTCATCTTTATAAAAAATTTGGTATTAATATGACCGTTGGCGTCTATGCTGAAAACCAACCAAGTGTGGAAGTGCTTGAAATTAGACAAGCTCTTGACCAAGTTGTAAGCTTATATACACATGTTGTACAAGTACATGCCTTTTACGTACACGAAGAGAAGAAAGTTATCTACTACGATATTATCTTTGACTTTGACGAAGAAGATCCACATGGTACATTAGAAAAAATTAAAGCAGAAATGCAAAAACGCTGCCCTGACTATGTACAATTTGCTATTGTAGATACAGACTTCAGTAACTAATAGAATATAAATAAAGGCTTCAACCAATCATCGACGAAAATATTTCGCTAAGAAATGGTTGAAGCCTTTTCTTTTACTAGTTGATAGATTTAGCTATACTATAAGTAAGAGAGATGGTGATTCTATGTTACGGTGGATAAAGAAACATTATATTGTAAGTTTTATTGTTTTCCTTATTCTTATTTTGTGTGCTTTGCACTTTAGTGGTACGAGAAATGAGACACGTATTTTGTCGAAACAAGGGATAATTCTAGAGAAAAATATTACAGTTGATCTTAATCGTAATCCTAATGCAACCGTGACAGTTATAAATGCAAGCAATTACTCTGAATCCTATGTTGTTAATGTATTGCCTATTATGACAGAATATAACTGCTATATTTTCGACTCTCTTATCGTTAATGATGAATTATATCTGCTTGCACGTTCTAATGCTGCAATTTCAAATATGAATTTGTATCCACTATTAATTTTTAAGATTAATGATACATCTTTAAGCTCTAATGTTATTGGATATGAATTCGATAAGTTCTCCGCTTCACTAGACTATATAGATGGTAAAATTATAGCTTCTAATGGGAGCGCTAAATATATCTTAAGTCCTGATTTATCTGCTAGCAAAATAGTGAATACAGACTCGATTTCTGTTCAAAATAAGAATGTTAGTAAACATGGTATAAAGAAGGATAAAGTAATATCAGACTCTTTAATTCCTAGAGATTTATACATGAATGGTAAGGCAGGCGATACCTATTTGCTTACTGTTAGTCCTCTTAACTATGCGAAGCCTAACATGAATTTACCATTTGAATTTTTAAAAGCTGAACAGTATTATGGTATACCTATATATGAAAATATGATGTTATTCTGGAATACTAATACAGATGAGATGGAGTTTTATAATAACTTGAAGCCTATAGATTCCTTCAATATCAAATATATGGATATGAATTATAATACTGAAAGATTTGAACATTGGAATCAGGTAATTAAGAATACAAGTTCTACAAAGTTAGACTAACTTGAAATTTATGCACTAAGTGAATATAATATATTGTGTAAAATATAATTTGTTTAGGGAATCCTATATGAGGAGAGATAGAATGAAGAAATTTGCTCTTACAACATTAGCTGTAATGGCGGCCGTTGGTGTGTTGGCGGTTCAGCCTGCAGATGCGAAGAAGGTACAACAAGATCCTGTAGTATCACCTATTGAAATGCCTATGAATGATGAAATTCAACAGGTTAATGGTGTATCCAAGTCTACCAATAAAGAGACACAACGTTTATCTAATAAGTTAGCAGATGCTACGAGAGTGATGATTAAGAAGAATTGGAAGACTATCTATATTAAAGCAGTGCCTACAGGAGATAAAGCGGCTGTACGTTTCTATTACACAGATAAAAATGGTCAAGTATATAATGGCCAAGTCATTAGAAATACAGGCCTATCTAAAGGCAAATATATGACTGGTTCGTTGCGACAAGTCGAAGTGTTACAAGAGTTGGTAAACCATTTGCAACAAAGTGGTCAAGAGGTACCATCCTCTATTGATCTTATCATTACCCAAGGCGGATACCGTACTAAGACGATCTTTAATTATGGTGAAGATACAAGAAATCTACAAGCTTACCAACAACAATATGAACAACAAAACTTCCCTACTATGAAGTAACAAAAAGCCCGTGCATTGATATGATATGTACCCATTTTCCTGGACACATATTATTTACTAGCCTAAACACATGG
>NZ_UQYC01000058.1 GCF_900545205.1 uncultured Veillonella sp.
GGGAAGCCCTTAATATCTTCACGAATATTGCCATTTTTACCTGTCAACGTAACAAATACACGGATAGTACCGCCTTTACGAGGTTTGATGATAACTGCTTCAAAATAACCATCATGACGAGGACGGTTAATATCCATAGCCCATGCATTGACTTTCACAGCATCAAAATGTTCCTCTGGTAACAATGGACGTGGGAATAAATCCATAATTGTACCAAGTTGACGGCCTTTGTTCACGAATGGAATGTCGCAGAACAAGGTAATGGATTCAAAATTACGATCAGATACTTGGAAGTTTGTTGCCCGTTTTGGTAACAAGATAACCTTTTCATTACCTTGTTTCAATACGAACAAACGGAATAATAAATACAAAGCGGCAATAGCTACAATAATACCTATTACTACACTTAGGATGTTATAAAACCACATAGGGCATCTCCTTTACAATGTAATATGTTCAATGGTCCGACGATTTGTATCGAGGAAAGAGGCGCTCAATGCATCACCAAGCTCTACATCCTTTGTAAAATACAATGTTACAGTGCCTGCAGATTCTTGAGGATTAAACAAATCCTTACTCTCTAATCTACGACGAACTAATTCACTCGTTTCAAAAGCAGGGTCGATAAATTGAATGCGCCCTGACGTTAGTTCCTCTAGCAAAGGTTGTACAAATGGGAAATGAGTACAGCCCAAAACTACGACCTCAATTTCTCGGGACAATAAAGGCTCTAGATATTCAGTACATACATCGCGTACAAAATAGTCATCTAAATGACCTTGCTCAATGAGGCCTGCCAATTCAGGACATGGTTGCTCCCATACGAGCACTTCATGATCAACTTCAAGGGCTACATGTTTATGAATATGACTATTCACAGTTGCTGCCGTCGCCATGATACCAATTGTCTTGCTTTTGCTTTGACTAATCGCTGTTTTTACGCCTTGTGATACTCCAATAACGGGTACAGACACGCGTTCACGTACCGCATCAAGAGCTACAACAGTAAACGTATTACAAGCAATAACCATCAATTTTACAGGCTGTTTTTCAAGAGCCTCTGCAATATGACAAGCTAAATATGTAATTTCATCATCACTGCGATTTCCTACAGGATTATTCGCATTGTCGCCAATATAGATGAAGTCTTCGTTAGGAAATTGTTCTTGTAAGACCTTTAAAACAGATAGCCCGCCTACACCGGAGTCAAATACACCGATAGGCAATTGTTGTACTTTACTCATTAGGCATCTCCTCAACAGCTGCTAACATAGGCTGATAAAAAGTGTCGTCTAATCGCACAATTTTACCTGTTGATTTTGACATAAATGCATTCTTAGTCTCTCCCGTAGCTAGGAGAGCACCATCACTGGCACGGCGCATACGATATCGAAATACCATTTGAGCACGTGTCATCTTAACCAAATAAGTTTCGATATGAAGCTCATCATCGAAATTTGCTGGTTCTTTATAATTGCAGGATACATTCATAATAGGAAATACAATATCCTCATTCATCATATCCCACAGGGTTACACCGATGTTACGAAGGAATTCAATGCGCGCCAGCTCAAACCATCTAAAATGGTTACTATGGTGCGCAATACCCATCATATCGGTTTCGTAAAAGCGTACATTTACTGAAGCAATATGCATACATTTTTCCTTCTCTTTTCATAGAATACAATCTTCATTGTATATCTATTACTTTAGCGTGTCAAATAAATAAAGGCAGTTCAATCGCAACGGATCAAACTGCCTTAATGGTTAAAAGCTAGTTACTGCCACCAAATGGGAAGTATTTTTTTGCCTCTTCTTGATGACGAGTTTTAATGTAACGATTGGCAACCTTGAAGGCAAGACCAAGCACGGCTACATCATCTATCCAACCTAATACAGGAATTGTATCCGGTACAATATCAATAGGTAATACGAGATACCCTAAGGCACCAGCAATGACTGCTTTTACATATTTTGGAGTGTCCTTGTCACGCATACAAAGGAACAAGGTCACTGCTCGTTGTACAAAGGCAAGCTTCTTACCATATCGTCCTAAAAAAGCGGCGAATTTAGATTCGTTAAAATACTTACCATATGTAATAATTTTTAATGGATTCATCTTCATAATCCTTTAGCGCCTATTTGCGCAAACCACCAATTTTATCTTTTGCTGTATTAACAGTGTTTGTAGCAACATCTTTTGCTGTTTCAACAGCATCATTAGCTTTAGTTTTTGCAGTTTCTACTGCAGCTTGTGCAGAAGCTTTAGCTACTTCTACGCCACCTTTAGCTAATTCTTTAGCTACATCAATATTTTCTTTAGCAACATCAATTTTCTCTTTTGCCGCATCGGTTACTTTCGCCACAACTTCTGCTGCATTGTCATGAAGTTGATATTTTGTTTCTGTATTCCATTTATCGATAGCAGGTGTTACTTTTTCTTCGTAAACTTGTTTCAAAGTTTCTTTAGCAAGACCTGTTTCATTAGCAATACCAGCCCAAACGTCGCGTTGACCTTGTGTGAAAGGAATGCTAGCGCTTGCATCACGGATGATGTCACCTGCTATAGCTTTACCGCTTTCAAGGAATTCAGCAACCATTGGTTTATAACGTTCGATATCAGAAGGCATACCATCTTGGATCCAAATGTGAGCAATTTTACCGATAGCATATGTTAAACCAACTGCTACAGGAACGCGAACTGCTTTTAGAGGAACAAGAAGAGAAATAGCCGCTGTACCTACAGCTGTGCTAAGACCACCAACTAGCCCCACTACGGCACCAGATTGTAATTCTACTTCGTAAAGATGTGCAATGCGAGTTACCATATACGTTGCATTGGCGCACAAAGCAACACTGCTGAATTTAGGGGATAATGCCAATGCCGCTGCACGACCTGCACCCCAGAAAATAAATTGTTCAACTTGATAGTCACGGTCTTGAGAACCATCCATAAGTGGCTCAAGTGTTACGCCATTATATTCTGCCATAAGTATTCTCCTTTGTTGTGAACCAACTATAGGTCATATTATTAGTATTATTATACCATTCTATTGCTAGAAGTGAAATGAATTTTTCTAATTATCTATAGATTTAAAAAATAAAATAACTTCCAATATTTTCTATCTTACCAACTAGTGAGACCACCATCGATAGTCCATGCTGCCCCCGTTACAAAGGAAGCTTTATTGCTCAATAAAAATACAATAACCTCTCCAATTTCATGAGGTTGACCAATGCGTCCCAAGGGATAATGTTGGCCCATTTCAGCCTTAGCAGCCTCTGCATCTTGCTGAGCATTTGCAATTTGTTTATCTACTAAAGAGGTATCCACATCACCAGGACAAACACAGTTAACGCGCACATTATGTGGTGCCATTTCAAGGGATAGTGATTTCGTAAAACTCACTACCGCACCTTTTGAAGCGCCGTATACAGAGCAAGCCACATTGCCTTGTAAGCCTGCATCACTAGCTACCGTTACGATACTGCCCTTTGTAGCGCGCAAATAGGGCAATGCCGCTTGGCACAAGAAAACCGTACCTTTCACATTGGTGCCAAACATTTCATCAAAGGCTGCTTCTGTTACATCTGCCAGAAGCTCTTCTTCATAATAGCCTGCTGCTGTTACGAGAGCAGATACACCACCAAATAGTTTGACTGTTTCTTTTACAATACGCTGACAATCTTCAATCTTCGATACATCACCTTGAACGTACTGCACCCTTGAAGAATAGCGACGCAATTTCATCTTAGCCTTTTGTCCTGACTTTTCATCACGACCATTGATGACAACGCACCAACCTTCTTTAAGAAGCAATTTTGCCGTAGCAAATCCGATTCCCGATGTGCCACCACTAATCAATGCCACTTGTACATCACTTTTATGAGGCATACCTTGCCCTCCTACAATGTCGAAACGTAGTCATACACTAATTTCAACAACATCACTGTCGTTACCGACAAGAACACAACACGTACTAATGAGGAGCCCTTAGCAATGGCTAAATGAGATCCTAAATAAGCACCTATAATTTGACCGGCCCCTGTAGCAAGGCCGTATTTAATATTAACGTGCCCTAAATATAAGAACACAAGTAAGGATGCTAAATTACTAGTAAAATTCAATATTTTTGCATTCGCAGATGCATGCAAAAAGTCAAATCCAGTAAAAATAAAGCCCATAATCAAAAACGTACCTGTACCAGGTCCAATAAAGCCATCATAGATACCGATACCAAGAGCAAAAGCCATACAAATATATAATGCCTTTCCCGCCACCTGAGACGTACGATTTACCTCGCCCCAGTCCTTTTTAAATACCACAAATAGCGTGACACACACGAGTAGGACGATAATAATAGGCTTTACATATAAAGGTGGCAACGATACAACTGCTAAGGTACCAAGCATGGATCCTATAAATGTAAAAGGTAGTAATTTACGAACTAGAGAAAAATCAACCATGTGATTTCTTAAGAATGTAATTGACGCACTGCCAGCTCCAAATATACTAGACAGCTTATTACTGCCTAAGGCCATACTCGGCGGAAGGTTGGTTAATAGCATAGCGGGAACAGAGATTAGGCCCCCACCACCCACAATGGAGTCTACAAAGCCGGCAAAAGCACCTGCTACAGCGAGCAAAACGAGAATTAGGATATCAAATGGTAAACCTGTTACCTCAATAAGCCACTCCATATAAACCTCCTGTAGATAGCACATCAACGGTCGCCAAAAGGCCACCGTTGTCATGCTAGTTTATTTTATTTTGCACCTAGACGATCTAAAGCTAATGTGTATCCATCAGCACCATAGACTAAGCATCGTTTGACACGACTAATAGTAGCCGTGCTCGCACCTGTTTCTTCTACAATTTTTTCGTAGCTATCACCGGCACGTAGCATTTTTGCTACTTGTAAGCGTTGAGACAAAGCTTTCAATTCATTAATCGTACAGATATCTTCAAAGAATGCATAGCACTCCTCAGTATTTTCAAGCGTTAATATAGCGGTGAATAGCTCATCGTTTTGTTCACTTCTCAACTTCTCATTGATACTCATAGGATCCTCCTACTTCTTATTCATCGCTTTAGACCAAGCATCGCCAATCATTTGGACTAATTGTACCAAAATAACCAAGATGATAATGGTAGCAATCATAATATCAGCTTGGAAACGTTGGTAACCATAGCGGATAGCAATATCACCAAGGCCACCGCCACCAATAGCACCCGCCATTGCAGAGTAACTGATGAGGTTAACGATAAGAACCGTTACGTTATCGATAATCGTAGGCAATGCTTCAGGTAATAATACTTTCCAAATGATTTGGAGTGGACTTGCACCCATGGATTGGGCCGCTTCAATTACGCCAAAGTTAATATCTTTAATAGATGTTTCTACAAGACGTGCTAAGAATGGAATTGCAGCGATTGTTAAAGGCACACAAGCTGCAGTGGTACCAATAGATGTACCTGCCACCATACGAGTGAATGGAATGATAGCTACCATCAAAATGATAAATGGTACGGAACGCGTTGCATTGACGATAGCACCTAGCACCTTATTAAGCGCTACATTTTCTAAGATATGACCCTTAGAGGTTACTACCAAAATAACACCGAGAGGAATACCAAGTAACATAGCCATGACCGTAGAAATAATGGTCATTTGCAATGTATCAAGGGTACCAGTTATGAGAAGATTAATGATTTGCTCTGACATAACCGATCACCTCGCTTTCAATTGGTAATGTTTTGATGTAGTCTAAGCCCTCTTGCGCATTTTCTGGGTCACCATTCAAGATAACGATAAGGCGACCAACGCATGTATTTTGGATATAGTCGATGCCACCAAAGAGGATACTTACATCGAGGTTAAAGCGTCGTACGAGACCTGCCACTACAGGTTCATCTGTAGATTGGCCTGTGAATTTAAGACGTACTAATGGAGCTGTACCTGCAATCCATTGATCATGTAATTCCAAATGTTCTAACGCTTCTGGCGGTAAGTTATCACTCACAACAGAGCTGATGAATTCTTTTGTGGTATTTTCACGAGGATGTGTAAATACTTCAACAGTGCTACCTTCCTCGAGGATTACACCGCCTTCGATAACCGCTACACGATCACAAATTTCACGGATTACGTGCATTTCATGAGTGATGAGAACGATAGTAAGGCCCATTTTTTCGTTGATATCTTTCAACAATTTCAAAATGGATTCTGTTGTTTGCGGATCCAGAGCAGATGTAGCTTCATCACAAAGAAGAACCTTTGGATTAGAAGCTAAGGCACGAGCGATACCAACACGTTGTTTTTGACCACCAGACAATTGAGATGGATAGTTATTCATACGCTCAGTAAGGCCTACGATATCAAGGATTGGCGTAATGCGTTCCTTGATTTCGGATTTGCTCAAACCTTGTAATTCCAACGGAAATGCCACATTGTCATACACTGTACGAGAGGACAAAAGGTTAAAATGTTGGAAAATCATACCAATATCTTTGCGTGCTTTACGTAAATCGGATTTGCTAAGTGTTGTTAAATCTGTACCATTGACGATAACAGAGCCAGATGTAGGAGCTTCGAGCATGTTGATGCATCGAATTAATGTGGATTTACCGGCCCCAGATTGACCGATAATGCCAAAGATTTCACCTTCTTTAACATCAAGGCTAATATCTTTTAATGCTTCCACACGAGTAGCGCCTTCATAGACTTTACTAATGTGTTGTAATTGAATCAAAATAATGTCCTTTCTTAAGGTAAAAGTTTACCATGTAATGAAAGTAGATTACCTATTAAGGCAAACCTTCTTCCATCAATTTTTCTAGTGCTTCGCGTAGACGAAGTGTAATAGCACCTGGTTTACCACCGGATACTGGATTTCTGTCTAGCTTAGTAATTGGGATGACACCACCAATTGTATCGGTAAAGAATAATTCGTCCGCATCATCTACAAAGGCGCGGTCAAATTCTTTTTCGATGAGAGTAATACCTAGAGATGGTGCTACGCGAGTCAAAATCATTTGGCGCGTAATACCTTTTAAGATATGATTATCTGCTGGATGCGTATACAAGATACCATCTTTGACAGCAAACACATTGGATGTTGCACCTTCTGTACAAATGCCATCGCGGAATAACATAGCTGTATAAGCAAATTTCTTTTCCGCTTTAGTTTGAGCCAAAATATTTGGAATCAAGTTAGTAGTCTTAACATCTACATGGTCCCAACGCTCATCAGGTAATGCAATCGCTTTTACACCTTCACCCAATTTATTAACTGCATCCATATCCAAATTACGGATAGACATAAGCATTTGTGGTTCTAGTTTGGAACGATCGTATGCATGATGGCGTGGCGCTACACCACGAGAGATTTGCAAATAAATATAGCCCTCTTTGATTTCACTTTGCTCGATTAAAATTTCGTGCAATTCTGTTAAATCATCTGGGGTCATTTTTACTGGAATATCCATTTCACGCATAGAGCGATACAAGCGATCTTGATGGTAAGACAATGCGAAGCAACGGCCTTTTACGACACGTACCACTTCGTATACAGAGTCACCAAACAAATAACCACGGTCATCAATACTGATAACTTTGGCACCTGGTTCAACAAACTCGCCATTAAAATATGTTAATTCTTGCATAGGAGCACCTCTTTTTCTATATCGTTACTCTATCAAGTAGTAATCACCATGGACTTATTATATCACAATTACTTTCAAATTTTCACACTTTACTTTGTGAAAGATATAACTTAGATATACAAAAATCCGCTAGGATGCCATAGCTAAAAACTATATCCTAGCGGATGTATATTATTAATGTCCCAATATAAATTTACGTAATGGTTTAGGTACATGGTTTAATGTCACGGCAGTCAAATAGGACAGGCCTAGCGCCATCACATACATAGCTAGCACATTAACTACGGTATATAAAAGATTATATTTAGCCATCACGCCAGAGATGATCAACAACCAGAATGGATGTGCTAAATAAATACCGTAGGACTTATCCCCTATTTCTGACCAAGTAGATTCCATAGTCGCATTCATTGGTAAGGTTTGGAATAAGAACAGACTAAATAGTGTTCCCAGTCCAGTATAGAGAACACCCATTGGGCTCATTTGATGAACTGTATAAATTGCTTCAAGCACTGTATAATGCCATACGTCCATGACATAGTAGTAGGATCCAAGCATCAATAAAATAGAGCCTACCGCACTAACACCTAATAAGTAACGATAGCGCCACATGTATTCGCATACCGTTTCATATCGTTCAGCACATACAGCCCCCAACAAGAATATCCACACATAATGGATAACCCAATAATTAAGTCTCATATCAAAAAGATATTTCAACACAGGGTTATTACTAAGATGTTCTGTTACCCAACGGCCGAGCATGTAAGACGAAACATAATCGATGCCAACTTGGATGATAAATAATAGAACCATCCAAAATACAGGGCGTTTTAAGATGACTTTCACCATAGCTCGCCATAGAGGCATCATCACGTAGAACCATAAGAGGATAACCATAAAGTATAAATGATACATAGACGTACCAAACAATAGATTTACAGCCAATGGTCCAGGATGTAAATTACCTAGATTATGCGCCGTTAGTCCCGTGTAGAGCAAATAAAATACGGACCACGTAATATATGGAAATAGCACCACCTGAATACGGCGGTGCATAAATTCCTTATATGAGAATGGTCCCTCTACAGATGTATGGTAGAACAATCCAAATGCAGAGAGGAAGAAAAATGCTGGTACTCCAAAGCGCGATAGAATTTCTAAGACACTAATGAGTTCTAAATTTACAAAAGGATTTTGTAATGCGTAAGAACCTACATGAATGCCGATAACACCGAGCATACAGAGGCCACGCATATATGTAATTTCCGGTAAAAATGCTTTTTTCATGTCCATTCCCTATTCATTATTGACCAGGTACAACTGCAGGTGTTGGCACAAGGCGTGGACCTTGAGATGTTGTAGCCGGTTGTTTAACTACTGGAATTACAGATGATATAGTTTGAGCAGCTGTTTTCTTCGCTGGTTGAGCAGGTTGTGCTGGCGCAGCTTGACCATTCGCTTTAGCTGCTTCCTCAGCCTTAGCCTTAGCTTCTGCCTCAGCTTTAGCTTTCGCTTCTGCTTCACGTTTCAAGCGCAATTCTTTTTCAAGAGGTACCACTGGTTTATCGTAGATCGTAATATCTGTTTCGAATAGGCGACCCCAAGGGAATGTAGCTTTTACTGTACGAGGATCGATTTTGAGATATTTTTCAGCGAAGTCTTGAATTCGTTCGCCTAAGTAGCTTTCAAGACGTTCATTTAACTCGCCAGAATAACGTACATTATCTGTGCGAATAGAGTCTTGCATACGGTAAATATCTTTGCGGATATTTGCTTGGTACGCCCAGTTATCCAAATATTGTTGAGTCAACATTTTGCGGTGACCTTCTGGGCTCATAGTTTTGAGCAATACCCCTTGCGCAATGGCGTAGCCTACCGTATTACTTGCGGTATTCCAACCATTGTACGCACCGATTTTGTATAACATATCGCGTTTGTACATAGCAGATACTAATGTATTGTCCGCACCATTGTTATAAGCAATATCAGCAACGCTTACGTTTACACCAGAATCAACAGCTTGTTGAATTCGATCTACGAAAGCATTTGTAGAATTAGAAATCATCGGGAAGTTCTCGAAGCTTTCAGATTCACCAGTGCTTGTAGTAAGTGGTGTATTCACTGCTAACAACACAGTTGGTTTGCCTTGTGTCACCATTGTGCCACCTACGGCCTCAACGTGTTGAGCAATTGTTTTATCGATGGTTTGGTCTTCGTAACCTGGCAATGTTTTGCCGCCACCACCGAGTGGATAAATTACGGAGAATGTAGGTTTTTCTGTACTTTCATCTGTACGAGAACGAGCCATCAACAAGAGCCCAAGTTGGTCGGCACCAGGGAAGCTACCATATTTCTCAGCAGGAATATCCTTAGAGTATTTACTTAAGTAACGACCTTCTAATGCAGATTGGGACAATTGAGATGTATCATCATGGCCCAATGCAAAGTAATCGAATACACCGCTACGAGTTTCGTCGATCAACTCTTTGTTGATTTTCATATTTTTTTGACGGCGGTCAAACCAGTCTTGTAGATATTCTACAGGAACAGAGGCTTGAAGACTCATCAATTTTTGAGTTTCCTCTTGTGTTAAGGAACCAGAGTCTAATTTATCTTGCAATGCGGCAATTTGGAAGATAGTAGGACCATATTCCGCATAGTAAGCTGGTTCAGTGCCGCCACCACTGGCACGTGGAGAACGCATTACAGTACCGAAGCCATAAATACGTACTTTTTTGTTGCGAGCTTTTAAGGACTCAATGCGTTTTAAACGGCTTTCCAATGTGGAAAGTGGAATGTTGTGTTTACGAGAGTCTACAAGACCACCATAAATAAGCGTATCTGTACTCAATACCATCACATCAGCACGGCCTGCATTTTGTTCAACCCAAGCCATGATTTGATCCGCTTGACCTTGGTAATTCTTACCAGAAATCAAATTTTGAGGTGGTGTCAATATAGTCATACCTGCTTCACGAGCTGTATCTACAGTATATTGTAAGCTTACAGGGCGATCATCTTGAGGTACGTACAACACGGTTTCCGCATCAATATTAATAGATGTACCAGTAGCGATAGCTGCAGCCATAAGTGCTACTTTCAACCATTTATTCGTCATAAATCAAATCTCCTTCTGTGTAGCGAGTACTCCCGACTCGCGAAATGAACTGTTTTATAATACTCTCTTTTTCTGACACTTTTATGAAATGTTCATATGCTCAATAGTATAATTATATCATTTGACTATTATTTCGCAACTGGCTTGGTTTTCCCTACCTTAGGCAGACTCCAATTGTACTTGATGGCTAACAAACGGATAACGAGTACCACTGTGAAAGCACCATATACGGCCATACTGTCCCAACTAGATGTAACCATAAGATAATAAACGATGCCGCCAATAATACTAGGCAAGGCATATACATCCTCTTTCAAAACAGATGGGATGCGTTGCGCCAACATATCGCGGATAATACCGCCACCAACAGCAGTGATTGTACCGAGCAACACAATAAAGATAGGCAACTCTGGATAGAGTTTAAAACCTGCAGAAGCACCTGTAACGGTAAATGATGCTAAGCCTAATGCATCGGCTAGCAAATAACTAGCTCGACTACGAGGACCCATCGCATGCTTGCGGTATCGGCTATTATAAATCAAGAACACAATAACTGTTACAGCTAAGACAACCGTTACGTACACCACATTTCGCAGTGAGTTTGGCGGAAAATAACCGAGCAATACATCCCGTACAATACCGCCACCGATAGCCGTAGCCAACGCCAAGACGGCCATACCAAATATATCCATCTTCCGAGCTACCCCAACAAGCGCACCGGATACAGCAAAGGCAATGGTGCCAATCATATCAAACATATACCATATAATATCCATAATTCCCCCATATAATCTATTCGCATAACTGCGCACACTGTGATAGACTTTATGTAAGATATTATACATGAAGAGGTATGCCAATGACAAAAGACATTACTGTAGACATTGAAAATATGGATGAACGCTCTCGCGACGAGTATTTTATGGCCATCGCTATGGAAGAAGCGCGCAAGGCTTATACTCTTGGGGAAATTCCTATCGGTGCCATTCTTGTAAAAGACAATATCATCGTTTCACGCCATCACAATCGTCGTGAACTCGATCATGATGCAACGGCTCATGCAGAGGTTCTCGTAATCCGCGAAGCATGCGATGTCCTAAAGCGCTGGCGGTTGACTGGTTGTACCCTGTATGTTACGATAGAGCCGTGTCCGATGTGCGCTGGAGCCATTATCAACAGTCGTATTGATCGCGTTGTATATGGTGCAAGTGATTACAAAGGAGGCGCCGTAGAATCGCTATTCAATGTGCTCTCTCATCCAGGTTTAAATCATGAGCCTGAACTGGCATCTGGTGTGCTTGGTGATGAATGTAGCCAAATTATGAAAGACTTCTTTAAAGAGCGCCGTAAAGCACGGAGGAGTACCCAAGAGGCTGAAGGGTCCGCACTCGAAATGCGGTAGGTCGGGCAACCGGCGCGAGGGTTC
>NZ_UQYC01000059.1 GCF_900545205.1 uncultured Veillonella sp.
CAAAGCAGTAATGGTTAAATTTCGATACATTGAAGAATTCATAAAGGCCTCCTTAGTTAATATATCTAGTGTCCTACATTTCCCCACAAATTAAGGATCACTACGCCTACCACGATTAAAGCAATACCTAGCACGGTGTAGATATTAATGCCTTCGTGAAAGATAAAGACAGAAATCAATGTCGTCACTACAAGACCTACACCAGACCATGTAGCATAGGTAACGCTCAGCGGAATATATTTCAACACATGGGTTAACGTATAAAACGACCCTATGTACCCAAGCGCACAGGCAATGGTCTGCAACGGCCTTGTAAACCCGTCAGATGCTTTTAACATTGTCGTTGCAAATAACTCAAGCCCTATAGATAAGGCAAGTAAAAAATAAGATAACATAACCCCCTCCTACAAAAAAGAGAGGGACTTGCCCTCTCTTTTATAACGTCTAAATATATAATACTTTCATATTATAAAACATATGATATGGTTTTGAAATGATTTAGTTCACTTTATGAACTTTCAAAATCTTGTTATATACGATTATAGACGTTCGATTACAGCTTGCGCCATTTCTGTGGTACCTACGCGTTTTAAACCTTCGCGGTAGATATCACCTGTTCGGTAACCATCAACGAGCACTTGTTCAACAGCTTTTTCAATAGCGTCAGCCACTTGAGGTAAATCAAGGGAATGACGGCACATCATAGCTGCGGACAAGATTGTGCCCAATGGGTTCGCCAAGTTTTGGCCCATGATGTCTGGTGCGGAACCGTGGATTGGTTCGTACAATGCTGTGCCTGTACCCATGGATGCAGATGGTAAAAGCCCGATGGAACCAGAGATAACAGCGCCTTCATCGGACAAGATGTCGCCGAACAAGTTTGTTGTCACGATAACGTCGAATTGTGCAGGATTTACAACGAGTTGCATCGCTGTATTATCCACATAGAAGTAGTCTGTTGTGATGTCTGGATTAGAAGCAGCTTTCTCTTGAGCGATTTTACGCCACAAACGAGAGGAAGCCAATACATTTGCTTTATCTACGGATACAACCTTTTTGTTACGTTTGCGAGCTGTTTCCATAGCGATGTCCATGATGCGCTCTACTTCGTAACGGCTGTAAGTTTCTTTATCCCAAGCGAACTCGTTAGCACCTTCACCTTGTGCCTCTTCGCGTTCACCGAAGTAAATACCGCCAGTCAACTCACGAACGATAACGAAATCTACATCTTGTACGAGTTCCTTTTTAAGAGGAGAATACTCTTGCAAGGATGGATAGATTTTTACAGGACGCAAGTTACAGAACAAACCAAGCTCCTTGCGAAGACCAAGGATTGCTTTTTCAGGACGGATAGAAGGATCTACATTATCCCATTTAGGACCGCCTACAGCACCAAGCAATACAGCATCAGCGGCTTTACAAGCCTCGATAGTATCCTCAGTCAAAGGCACGCCGTATGCATCAATAGACGCACCGCCCGCTTTTTTATCAATCCAATTAACCTTTACACCGGCTTTCTCAAAAGCCACATCACACACAGCCTTCGCTGCAGCAATAATCTCAGTACCGATACCATCACCAGGAATCAATACGATATTCTTTTCGCTCATATTACCTCTCCATATAACAAATGCTCATAGATGAACCACAAACTCATCAGCCTTTATTGCACTATTCAGGTCTATAGCCTGTGCCGAGCCTTCACACTTCCGAGAGCCGAATGCTCGTCGAAAACGACTTTGGCCTTGCGAAGGCCGCAGGCCGCAGTCAGACCCGGCCAGTGGAGGCTTGAGACGAGTGTTCGGCTCGCCCTTACTTGCGGTTTTTCGCAAAGTTCACAAGACCTCCTGCTGCCGCAATGTCTTGAATGAATTGTGGCAATTCAGTGCCTTGGTATTGTTCATTTTTAGTCAAGTTATACACGATACCTTTAGACAAGTCTACGCCGATAGCATCGCCTGCATCGATACGATCAACTTGTTCACCGATTTCAATTACAGGTAAACCGATGTTGATGGCATTACGGAAGAAGATACGTGCAAAGGAGTGTGCAATGATAACAGGCACGCCTTTTGCTTTGATAACGCCTGGTGCGTGTTCACGGGAGGAACCACAGCCAAAGTTTTTACCAGCTACCATGATTTCGCCAGCTTTCACATTGGGAGCGAAAGTAGTATCAATATCTTCCATCGCATGTTCAGCCAATTCATTCCAGTCAGCAATCGCCAAGTAACGAGCCGGAATGATTACGTCTGTATCTACATCGTCGCCGTAGCGCCAGATTTTTTTGCTTTCAAAATCCATATTAAACCTCCTCAGGGCCTGCAATGCGGCCTAATACAGCACTTGCTGCCGCCACGTAAGGGCTTGCCAAATATACTTCAGAATCAACGTGACCCATACGACCACGGAAGTTACGGTTTGTAGTGGAAACTGTGCGTTCCCCTTCAGCCATGATACCCATGTAACCGCCAAGACATGGACCACATGTTGGCGTGGACACTGCGCAGTCAGCTTGAATGAAGATGTCCAATAAACCATCTTTCATAGCTTGATCGTATACATCTTGGGAACCAGGAATTACGATACAACGAACGAATGGAGCTACTTTGCGACCTTTGAAGATTTCTGCAGCTGCCACCAAGTCTTCGTAACGGCCATTTGTACAAGAACCAATGATAACTTGGTCGATTTTAATATCTTTATCGATTTCGTTGATGTAATGTGTATTGGATGGCAAATGTGGGAAAGCTACAACTGGTTGCAATTTAGACAAGTCAATTGTAATTGTTTGGGCATATACTGCATCAGGGTCTGGATTAATTGGTTCTACAGGACGATTTACGCGACCTTTGATGTATGCTTCAGTAATTTCATCATATGGGAATACGCCACATTTACCGCCAGCTTCGATAGCCATGTTACAGATTGTAAGGCGGTCAGCCATAGTCATGTGTTGTACGCCTTCACCAGAGAATTCAAGGGCCATGTAACGAGCGCCGTCTACGCCGATTTTACCGATTAAATCAAGGATTACGTCTTTACCAGTTACCCATTTGTTAGGTTTGCCGATAAGCTCAACCTTAATTGTTTCAGGCACTTTGAACCAAGTTTTACCTTCTGCCATAGCTACGCCCGCATCAGTGGAGCCTACGCCTGTGGAGAATGCATTCACCGCACCATATGTACAAGTGTGGGAGTCAGCACCGATCATCATTTCCCCAGGACCGATAAGACCTTTTTCTGGCAAAATAACGTGCTCGATACCCATGCGACCAACTTCAAAGTAGTTTGTGATGCCATGTTCGCGTACGAAATCGCGCATGACTTTAGCTTGTGTAGCAGATTGAATATCTTTATTTGGTGTGAAATGGTCAGGCACCAAGTAGATTTTATGACGGTCAAATACAGGTTTGCTGATTTTTAAGAACTCTTTACGCGCTGGTGGGAATGTGATGTCGTTCATCAATACCGCATCCAAATGACATTCGATGATTTGGCCTGGTTTAACAACATCAAGACCCGCGTGACGAGCCATATTCTTTTCAGTAATGGTCATACCCATATTATTTTTCCTCCTCTTGTTCTAGCTCCATAGCTAGGAATACTGAGTTTACTGCATTAATATATGCATTTACACTTGATTTAACGATATCGGTGCTGATACCACGACCATGGTACAAACGACCGTTATATTCTACCTTAAGGGTTGCTTCCCCAAGGGCATCTTTACCTGCTGTAATCGCGCGGATTTGGTAATCTTTCAAACTAATTGGCAAGCCAACCACACGTTCAACCGCTTTAAGGGATGCGTCTACTGGACCGTCACCAACGGCAGCATCGGCTTTTTCACCTTCTGGAGTCATAAGGCGAACGTCTGCGTATGCATAACCTTTTTCACCCAATTTATAGTATTGAGCCACAAGCTCGAATGCTTTTTTATGATGTAAGTTATCTACTACAAGAGCGATGATATCATCATCGTATACTTGTTTTTTACGGTCTGCCAATTCTTTGAATTTAGCGAAGAGGTCGTTGATTTTCTCTTCTGTGAAAGATTGGAAACCAAGTTTTGCCAAATGATCAGCAAAGGCATGACGGCCAGAGTGTTTACCCAATACGAGGTCTGTTTTTTCAGCCCCTACGGACTCAGGAGTCATGATTTCATACGTTTCAGGGTTGCTCATCATACCATGTTGGTGAATACCAGACTCATGAGCAAAAGCGTTAGAGCCAACGATTGGTTTATTTGGAGGAACTACAACACCTGTCAAACGACTTACGAGTTTAGAAACTTTTGTAAATTGTTTTGTATCAATGTTCACTTGAAGATCGCCGAAGTAATCATGGCGTGTTTTTAGAGCCATTACTACTTCTTCAATCGCTACGTTACCAGCGCGTTCGCCTAGACCATTAATTGTGCCTTCTACTTGGCGTGCACCTGCTTTAATAGCAGCTAACGTATTTGCATTAGCAAGACCTAAGTCATCATGACAGTGAACGGAGATGATGGCATTTTCAATGCCTGGAGTATGTTCTTTGATGTAACGGATTTTGTCACCAAACTCATTAGGGTTCATGTAACCTACTGTATCTGGTACATTAATAATCGTTGCACCACCAGCAATAGCAACACCAAATACTTGGCACGCGAAATCTAAATCAGAGCGTGCTGCATCTTCACCGGAAAACTCGATTTCATCAACTTTACCTTTTGCATACGCCAATACAGATTTAACCTTATCCAAAACCTCTTGGCGAGTCATTTTTAATTTATATTCCATATGAAGTTCGGAAATAGCAATGAACACATGTAAACGGCTGCGTTCCGCATCTTTCAACGCATCAATCGCTTTTTGTACGTCCTTTTCATTAGCACGTGCCAACGCACAAATTGTTGCACCTTTTACTTCGCGTGCAATCGTTTGTACTGCTTCAAAATCCCCAGGGGATGCTGCTGGGAAGCCAGCCTCGATTACGTCGATGCCGAGGCGTACTAGGCCTTTCGCAATTTCAATTTTTTCAGGAGTTTGTAAAGACACACCTGGTGTTTGTTCCCCATCACGAAGGGTTGTATCGAAGAAATATACGCGATTTTGATCCATAATCTTCACCTTTTCTGTACTATTAAAACATAACACTTTATTATATCTATCAATTGTGAAAGTTTAGTAAAATCGCTGATGCATCTATGATGATCTATCAGTGCTTTTACTAGACTTTTACAATAAAAAAAGCCCCTCAGAACAACTGTCGTTGCTCAAAGGGGCGTTATATACATAACACGGTACCACCCTAATTGGGACTCGTTTCGGGTATAACGGAACCACCGTCGATGACTACTGCTGAATTCGCCACCAAAGCTCACGGGAGAGTGTCAGCGTACAACCTCTATTGCCTCGCACCAACCGGCAACTCTCTGAAAGCAGGATTTGTAAACCTTTATACCCATTCATAGCTCGTATTTAAGATATAAGGGTATTGTACTGTATTCTATAGAGTTATGTCAATTAAAATAAAATGAATATGTTTAATAAGATATTCTCGTTAGTATCTACCCCACTCTAACTCATCAAAACTATTCAAGATTAATTTTTCCATTTTTACAACTTGATTAGATAGCTCTATTCTGCCATTAACAAATAAAATATCTGTATACCATTCCTTTAAACTAGCATACACTTCATTCTCTAAATCAATAATGATAGTTTCTATGGGATCCCAAGTTTTGCATCTTACAGACTCGACCATAACCATGCTACTGCCTATGAAAGTAACATCTCTACCATATATCCAAAACGGCAATACTTTGTCTTTTATAGAAATAGAATATATAGCATCGCCATGAGGTGGTTCCGTTTCATATTGTGCTTTAATTTTGTACTTTTCCATTATCTTGTTGCTAGCATTTTCTATGTATGGTAGCTTTGAAATCTTATAATTATCTACGTTCATAAGAGCTCCATTATTTTATTATCAATTACAATAAAGAGGACTGTATAACCTTGGTTTGTCACCACTATCTGACAAAGAAGCCCTTGCTAGGACCGGCATCCTTTGCAAGGGCTTCTTTGGTGCATTTAATCAACACTTTGCTCTATCGATATTCTACCATAAAAAGTAAAATATTGTCATTATGAGTAACTTTATTTCACATATAATATAAAAACCCCTCGGAGTTGCCGCTCCGAGGGATTTTGTAGTTAATTGCACAACTATCAATTGGCTATCTTGAATATACTACACTTAGAGTGTTTTTTCAATATTGTACACTGTTAATCAATTCTCTAGCCCTCTCAACAGAAACTGGCTCATTAAATAAGAACACATGGTTCTGATTTTCATGTTCCCAAGATGCTAAGTATACATAATCATCCACCATTCGATATGTCACGGTTATGTCATTTATAACTTCTGTTTTCTGAGGCACATAATCCTTATAGTCACCTGCGATATTACCAGATAAAATAGATACGCGATATTTAATATATTTTGGCATATCATCTACACGGTCAAAGTATTTTCCTTTTAAAAGCTCATGATAGGCATACACCACTTGTAGTACATCGTGATCCACAATAGATACATGTACAGGGCGGAGTCCCTCTACCCCAACTGGCAACTGCGGCTTAAAGTTCAAATGTTGCTTAGCCTCATATACAGTATCAAATACCTCTAAAGCTTGACCCTTCCGAGTGCTTTTATAATCACTATCAGTCATGCTACAACTACCAAGACCATCAGGACAAGGAAACTCATTTCGATCACCATAAGGCTGATCATAAATAGAATTACCATTGAGCCGAAAACGCATCAAATCATCTGCGGAGGCGATATTGATAGAACCTATGAAAGCGAGCGTAGCTAATACACATACAACCTTTTTCATAATTTACTCCCCTATAAACAAACTACATATGTTAAGTAAATTATACCATTCCAACGCTTAATATTCTTATACTTATAAAACCTCTTATACTAAAAAAATCATTTTAAATGATTGCAAAACGCTTTATAATGATTGCATTATAAATTCAACTGCAATACAATATAAATAATAGGAGGTGATATTATGGCTAAAACAGCCTCTATCAGTTTGCGCATCGAACCTGCTGTAAAAGCACAATTAGAAGCATTATATGCTAGCTTTGGCATATCCGTAACTGATGCGATTAATATTTTTCTTCACACATCGCTAATGGAAGGTGGATTTCCATTTCAACCTAAACAACCTCGTTATAATGCAGAAACAGAAGCTGCGATTCAAGAAACAAAAGATATATTAGCAGGAAAACTTAAAACAAAATCATATGCTAATGTAAAAGAAATGATTGAGGATTTAGGATTGGAGTAATCAGTTATGTTGAGATTAGTGCTTAGCAGTAAGTTCAAAAAGGACCTAAAGCGCTCCAAGAAACGCGGTAAAGATCTCAATAAACTCTATTCAATCATCACTAAATTACAGAATCAAACGCTATTAGATCCTAGTTATAAAGATCATCCATTAACAGGAAACTACGAAGGTTTTAGAGAGTTACATATCGAACCAGATTGGCTCCTAATTTATGCAATCAAAGATGACATACTAGTATTATCTTTAACTCGCACAGGCAGTCACTCTGATTTATTCTAAAAAGCTAAAGAGGAATGTGAAAGCATTCCTCTTTTCTATTTTCAAAAATTTTAACCAATAATCATCACAATTCTATCTGATTTGATAGTATCTATCCAAAATCATTCTACTATTCAAAATTATTGTAGGTGCTATAATGAACTCATCAAAAGGAACAGATGCTCATATGATACGAATTACAGCACGTTTCCTAGCCTATAGTCAGTAGTTTATAAAAGGAGATTATCATGACCCATGCACAATTAACACAACTTGTACGAGCTTTATTAGATGCGCCAACAAGCAATGAAACAGTAAAGGAATTTGCTCAATCTTGGATCGATGCCGAAGGAAAACCTGAACAAGAAGAACTTACAAAACAACTCGTATCTGTAGCAGAGCAAAACATTGCTTTTATTGACGAAACAATCGGATTTGCTGGTTCTGAACTCGCTACACAAATCCTTGGCGCGGAAGGTGCAGCTAACCTTTTACAACACGCTAAAGACATCAAGGCACAAGGTGCAGAATTCTGTGACTGCCCTGGTTGCATAGCATGCAAACACGTTATCGATTTGAAAGCGGAAATTAAATAATCAATAAAAATGAAAGTAGCTCCTTATATAAGGAGCTACTTTTTACATTATAGTCATTGTCTTTATATTTTATGGTAAATATCATCAGTTTTGCCATCAATAAATATTTTTACTTTAGTATCTTCTCTGTCTTTATTAATAATTAAACTAAAACCATACTTATATTTATATTGATTATTGTAATTAGTTAAGTATGCTAGTTTATTTTCATCCTTTATAAATGCTTTACTCTTATCGTTCCACCATGGTTTAACTTCAATAACAATTAAGTTATCATCATTGTTTCCTCTCTTATGGACAATTATATCAGGAATTATCTTATCACATCCCATTTGCTTAATTGCATCCAAATCTCTACTAAACTCACAATCAATATCATATTCTTGAATTAGTTGAGACAAATAGCATCCTAGTTTATGAGCGACAGATCGTTCGCTGACATAATACCGTTCCCCATTACTTATTAAATATTGGTCATTATCATATAAAAAATCTAATGCTTTAGCTATTATACTCATTACTATATCCTGATTCATTGTAGTTATCCACCTTACTTAATATGAAATTTATCGTATAAACCTTATAAAACGCTTAAAGTATTAAATTAATTATCCTTATAATAGTTCTTTACTTTTTTCTCTTCAATAAAATATAAGTTGCCCTTTGTCCGTGTACATGCAACATAAAATTTAGATAGTGTCTGAGGCACAAGTAAAGATAAATTATTTTTTTTATAAGCCTTATAGGTAGTGTTATTTATAACAACACAAACTGATTCATATTCAGAACCTTTACTATCTCCCCAATTCTTAGCATTACAGGGGTACTCATAAGACTTCTGATAAAATAATTTTTTTATAGCATCATCTTCTAGTACAGTAGCTATTTCATTTATTTCTGTAAGCTCCTTAATCTCTATCGGTAAATCTTTCGTCCCTTTAATATTAATCCCCATTTCATTTCTAATAAAATCACAAACTTTTATTGGGCATCGTACAGAGCTAGAAAGAATTCTATCCTCCCATTCAAAAGCAGATAGTTTTTCCTTCCACAATTCAAAACTACTATGAATTCTAGATCCCTTTTTTCCTACTTGAGATGAGCTATACGTTTTTTGAAAGAAATCACCTAGAAAAACAACCTTTATAGAACATTCAATTAGACTTAATGCAAATTCAAAATCATAGGCTGTTAAATCCTGAAACTCATCAATATAAATCACATCAAAAAAACGATTAATTCGATTTATATATTCACGCCCCCCATTAATTAGAACTTTAGATATTTTATTGCTATAAATATAGTCACCATTAAAATCTCTAAAAGTATTATTATTAAAATCAATTCCTTTGAGCTTTTTTTCACAATAATAAGGACGTAAACAAAAAGAGTATAAAAATTGAAATAATCCAAAAACATGAATATTGTCTGGTAGTCTACCAAATTTCTTTATTATTCTATTCTTCAGTTCTATTTGGTTTGTAATAGTATAAGTAATTATCGCTATACGCGTATCTAAATCTAAGGATTCAATAATATATCTTGTCTTACCACTACCTGCAACAGCATGAATTATTCGTTTATCCATTCGAAAGCCTCTTTTATATATTTAGGAATAATAAATTCTGATTCATTTTCACAACTTAATTTAGAGGAAATCCTATAAGCGGCTTCGGCTTTTTGATTTAATAAGAAAGACTGTATATTCTCACTCCTAGAAATTCTATTTTTCTCTAACCATTCTTGATTATCATTAAACAAACACACTTCAAACGTATATCGATCATCATTTTCATCAGAAAAAGCTTTAATAAAATTAGTATCATAAGATCTATACTTCTCGATAACTTTATGTTTATAGTCATGATCATTATCAGTTATTACGGCAACTTTATTCTTTATAAGCTTAGAAATTGCAAGATAACGCTCAAAGCTCAATCCATTACAGCTAATAAGAGTAATTTTATCATCATATAGGCTAGAACTATTATCAGTAAAATATTTATACATATCATCTATAAGAATATATTCAGCTGCACCTTCAACTAGAATTACTTTCGATGAAAGGATAAAGTTAAGAACATTTTGATTTGTCAATTTTACAAAAAACTTCTCAGTATCTTTATCTAATTGATTTAACTTAGTGATTTTATTATTACCTAAAATAAAACTATTACTAAGTTCTAACTTTGTAGCAATCATATTAGAATGAGTTGAAAGAAAACATTGTGCACAAGTTAACTGTTGAAGTAATTGAATCAATAACTGCATATTTCCAAAACTTAAATGATTTTCAGGCTCTTCAATAAGCAATACATCTATATCCTGAGTTGCTTCATACTTAAACAGACTCAATAATAGCTTTTCACCTTGCCCTAAGCTATTAATATCAATATTACCCTTTTTTACAGTTAGGAAATTACAAATATCCGAAGAATACACTCCATCAACATCTATTTTATACTCGCCTTCTTTAATTTTATTTTTCTTATAAAGTTCGCCAATATACTCTTTACTTGCTGTACGTAGACCATTGAAAATACGAGCACGATCTCCTTCTTCTGTTACTGATTCAAATATATGCGTAACATAATGTTTTAATGCTATTTCGACATTTATCTCACTAGTATTTATAAATTCCCATTTATACTTAAAAGGCTTTTTAAAGCTATTATAAGGCTCATCAGAAAAAGTAGAATACCTTACAGTATAATACTCAAATGGAAAAATTTTTTGATTGCCCTCAAGACAATTATAAAAATCCTGTCTATAATCCTCATCAAGCTCAATTACTAATCTCATTCCATATAAGTTCCGATTCTTAGAATTATGTTTACCTTCTAATTTAAAAATATCTTTAATCTTATCACTATTAGAATCAAGATATACTTCAACGAGAATAATAGGCAGCTCTGCCTCTTTGTTATCTAAATAGGCCGATAGAAAATTCTCAATAGTATTACAATTAAAGAGGTTATGAATACCAATCTTACTAATACATGAAAAACTACCGCTCAAAACAAGCCTAATAGCTTCAAGTATCGTACTCTTTCCTGCACCATTATCTCCAATAAAAATATTTTTATCAGGATTGCAAACAAATTCCAAGTCTTTAAACTGCCGATAATTCTTCAGTATAACGCTCTCAATCATAACAATTTTCCTCTTCTAAGCCAAATACCCTTACTATCGAAAAATTTAATCTTATATTCATTATATTCCTTGACATATATTTTTCAACCAAATAAAAAGCCCCTGTTTTATGATATGTACCCATTTTCCTGGACACATATTATTTACTAGCCTAAACACATGG
>NZ_UQYC01000060.1 GCF_900545205.1 uncultured Veillonella sp.
TAAAACGATAGCAGTAATAGGTCTTGGTCAATTTGGTGGCACTGTTGCCAAGATGTTAGCTTCCATGGATCATGAGGTATTAGGTGTAGATATTGATCCAGAAGTTGTACAGAAAATTTCGCCATTTATAACACATGCTATAGTTGCAGATACAAGCGATGAAGAGGCAATCAAGGCATTGGCGCTAAGCCAGTTTGATATGGTTATTGTGGCTATAGGTGGAAATCTTCAAGCTAACTTAATGACAGCCATGCTTCTTAAAGAGTTAAACGTACATAAAATTGTGGCCAAGGCTGAAAATAATATACAAGGCAAAATGCTTCATAAAATAGGTGTAGATCAAGTTATATATCCTGAATATGATATGGCATTACGTCTCGTACAATTTTTAACTAGAGACCATGTGATGGATTATTTACAACTATCTAAAAATATTAGTCTCATAGAAATTAAGGTGCCAACATTCTTGGTAGGGTCTAACTTAAAGGATTCTAATTTGCGTGAGAAATATAATCTTAATGCAGTTGGCATAAGACGCGGTGAAGATTTAGAAGTTCCACCAAACCCAATTACCATTCTCGGTGAAGATGATAAATTATTAGTAATTGGGAATAATTCTGATTTAGATGCATTAACGGTGTAGTAAGTATACGAAAGAGATATAATTATATCGAAAAAATGTGATACAATAAAAATAGAATTCAGTATAGGCCATACGTATTCGTATGGCCTTTTTAGATAGAAATGAAGGTTAGTATGACAGAAGAACAATACATAACGGCGCTGACCAATAACCCCCATGGAATTCGGAATATTCCAAACCCTACAGAAGCAATGCAACTTACCTGCGTAGCTCAAAATGGCATGTTGTTGCAATACATTAAAGAACCTACCGAAAAGGTTATTGAAACGGCGCTTTCACAATCACCACGAGCCATACAATTCGTGGAACATCCTACAGAAGAACTATTACAGGCCTTGGTGGAAAAAGATTGGGCTGTTTTAGAATATATCGACAACCCATCTGATGCAGTTGTTCAATGTGCACTCGATCAATCTGGGTGGGCTATTCGCTATATTGCAAATCCATCTGAAACACTGCAGTTAGAAGCTGTAAAGTCCAACTACGATGCTTTGCAATATATTAAGGAGCCTAGTGAAGCGGTACAATTGCAAGCGGTTAAAGAGAATTACTTGGCATTACGTTATATTGATGAGCCTAGCGTAGCCGTATTAGAAGCAGCAGTTAAACAAGATTCTCAAGCAATGCGGCAAATTACAAAGCTTACAAAGGATTTGGCATTGCACCTATTTGGTGTAAGTGCTGCCACACTAGGGTATATACCAAATAATTTAGGTGTCACTGTGGACGAAATTAAATCGATCATCATTAGCGCCATCTCTAGTGATACAGCTGATGAAGACTATATTCGTGAATTGATTAACAACCAAGCTATCGGTGGTCGCCAATCTAAATGGCATATCGACTTATTGTCACTTATAGATGCTTATGGAACTAGGGCTGTTAAGAAAATTGCAGTCAGTGAATATTTGAAGTATTAGAAATGGAGACACAATGAACTTTATAGATACAATGGCAAGTGTAGAATTAGTGCTTGCTGCTAATCAAGTGCCTTTGCTCGTTGGTGAAACGGGCATTGGTAAAACATCTCTTGCGGCACGCGTAGCTACTGTGCATGACTGGGAATTGGTAACCATTGATGGAAATCTTTTAAAAGAAGGTGAAATTGGTGGTTTACCAACTGTAGAATCTGTAACACATACAGATGGTCGTGGTAACACACATTCTGTAAAGACTACAGTGTATGCTGTACATCATACGTTGGAACATGTGGCTCAAGCTGTGGATAAAGGTCGTCAAGTATTACTATTTATCGATGAAATTAACCGTGCTGAACATGCAGTACAACAGGAGTTAATGAATCTTATTTTGAATCGTGAAATCAATGGCTTCTCTTTAAGTGATCAAGTGCGTATCATCGCCGCTATGAACCCTGAGGATTCTTTTGACTACCAAACTATCGACATGGACCCGGCACAACAAAACCGCTTTGTATGGCTCTATATGAATGCTGATTATATGCAATGGATTGACTGGGCTATAAGTGCTGGTATTGAGGAAAAAGTTATCGAATTCATTTCTTCCTATCCAGAGTATTTAAATCAACGACATGAAGATGATATTGATGCTACACCACGCTCCTTTGAACGCGTATCTGGCCTGTATACGATTTATAAAAACCAAGAAGATTCAGCCTATAGTCGCGATGTATTTATGAATGTTATCCGCGGTAACGTAGGTAAACTCATTGCTGAGGCGTTTGTAAACTTTATCGAGTCAGACCAAGAACCACTTATTACCTTTGATGATGTATTGGCGGCGGTTCAAAAGCCAGGAGCCATTATGTCTATGGCTGAACAGGTTAAAAGTGAAAGTCCAACACGCTTATACGTAGCGGCTAAAAATATGTTGCATCGTTTAAACCGCAATAGCAATGCCGAAGAAGTTCATCACTTCATTGAATTCCTTACATTGTATCCAGGTGATCTACGCGTAGCAGTTATGAAAGATTTACGAAACACTTATGAACGGGTATACGCCTATGCGATTGAAGATGACTTGTTCATCGATACCTTCTTTGAAGCACAAAAATAGTTCTGCTCCATAGTTAACTAAATGAAGCTGTCCATATGGATAAAGAAATTTAGTGAATGATTGGGGATACAATAACCAATATATAAAACATGATATACATAAAATCTGATGTTAAACGAAAAAGGAGGTGGAATGATGCAACGAAATTTAGATAAAGATGATATTCGCGACGCCTCTGATTTACTCACTCATATAGACGGGTGGGAGAAAACAGGTTCCTATGATGAGAAGGCCATCGAGGCTCTCGATCGTTGGCATGCAAAACGGGAACGTATTCATCGTGAAGCAGAGGCCTTGTACACGCAAATCTATGCTGCATACGAAGCCTATGTAGATAGTTATGAAGAGCAACATCATAGCATGGAACCAGAACGTATAGCGGCGGACTTGATGAACCATAATATGTCTGATAGTCATATAGGGACCATAGGACGTGCCTTAGATGAGATACAAATTGAAGGTACTGATTTTGCGATAATGCAACAAGCCGTTATGACACCTGCCTTTGAGCAACGATTATGGAATATTTTGCATGATGTAAATAGCTTACTCCTTGAAGAGGACCAATTCTTTGGTTATTTTTATTTACAAATGGCTCATCGTATTCGTTTTGATATGACCAGTGCCTTCGGTATTAACTTAAAACAAGGTGGCTATGTATTATATGTAAATCCTTTTATCTTACTACGCCAGCCACCAGATGTTATGAAAGATGGCATTAAGCGTGAAATTCTTCATATTATTTCTGCACATTTGATGCGCGTAAAAACATTGAGTCAAAGCTTTAATAAAACGGCCGTACATATGGCGATGGATATGGTTGTAAATGACTACTTAGAACATGTTGATCGTGATGCGGTTACTGTAGCCAATGTAAATGAACGTTTTGGATTGATGCTCAAACGATTCCGCACCATTGAGTATTATGCCAAGGCTATCGATAAGGCGATGAAGGAAAAGCCTGAACTCTTTGTGCCCGTAGATAATTCTGATACAGCTGTAGCTATGGAGTTTGACCCTCAAACTAGCCATGATATTTGGGATGAATCTGATTCCATTGATACAGATACGATGGACCAAATTACGGAGCGCTATATCAACGAAGCCTCAAAAGGTGATATGGAAGGATATGTGAAGAGTCTCATCGATACCTTCCAAAAAACACGTCGTGCTCTTCCGTGGTATTTCTACCTTAAAAAGCTCATGGGCAAGGTAGCAAGTGGTTACAAAAAAACGACGATGCGCCGCAATCGTCGTCAACCTGAGCGCTTGGAGTTGTCTGGTACCTTGCGTCAACATAAAGCTAATGTATGGGTTGCTCTCGATATGAGTGGTAGTATTACTGATGCAGAGTTTACGAACGCGTTAGAACAAGTATTGCAAATTGTACATGCCTATAACCATCGCATCACCGTTGTAGAATGTGATAATGAGGTGCGACGTACGTATACGATGGAATCAGTAAAAGATGTAAAGCCTCGCCTTGATGTGCGCGGTGCAACAGCTTTCTCGCCAGTATTTTCTTTAGCCAATCAAAACCGTGTGGATTTATTGGTTTACTTCACGGATGGCAAAGGCGAGGAACGATTACGAGAGGCTCCGAAAGGGTATAAGGTTTTATGGGTTCTTACAGGAGAAAAGCCTCAACTATCTCTTCATAATCCGTATGGCATGGTTCGTGAACTAGGTTATGTGGGTGTAGATGAAACACAAGATATAGATGAATTTGTACGTATGTCTAGTCGTAGTGGCTTTTCTATGGCTAACCAAGAGGTATAAGCTGCTTTATAAAGGTGAGCAGTGATATATTTTGGTTTAACCTAGAGGAGCGTTTATAAAAGCATATAAAAATGACGCAATTCCTTAGAATTGCGTCATTTCTACGTAGGTGTTATTTTTTATTTTAGTTATTGAGCTCGATCGAGGAACCTGGATCGATAATGAGGGCTGTTTGATTGTATTTGCCTTCAACTAAGCTTGTAAATACACCTGGTTCACGGTCGATAACAGGCCATGTTTTGTAGTGAATTGGAATGGAGATACGCGCTTTTACATAAGAAGCGGCAAGAGCTGCATCTTCAACGCCCATCGTGAAGTTATCGCCGATAGGAAGTAAAGCGTAGTCAATATCGCCAAAGCGATTCAACAATTTCATATCGCTAAAGAGTGCTGTATCACCTGCGAAGTATACAATATCTCCGTAGAAGTCTACGATACAACCTGCTGCATGACCGCCAGGGATACCTGCGCCGTGGAAGGCTGGAACTATGCGAACAGAACCGAATTCAAAGTCAAATTTACCGCCTAAATGCATAGCGTGTGTACGACAACCAGCAGCTGCTGCTTTACCAGCTACCTCTGCAGTAGAGATAACGAGCGCATCATTTGCTTTAGCAATGAAATCTGTATCGCCATAGTGGTCATCGTGACCATGGCTGACAAAGATATATTGGCATTTGATATCTTCTTTTTTTGCGATATCCCATGTATTACCTGTTAAGAATGGGTCGAAAATCATGGACACATCACCGCGAGTGAGCATAAAGCAAGCATGACCGAAATAAGTTAGTTTTGTTTTCATAGGAACACTTCCTTCCTTATACATATAAATCTTAATTCTATTGTATAATATAATAAATGAAAATAAAACTATTGATGATAATTTATGCATAATTAGTAAGGATATAGTATGGATTTAACACATTTTGACCAAGATGGTAATGCTTGGATGGTGGACGTATCCGATAAGGATATCACATCCCGCACAGCCATCGCAGAAGGATTCATAGCAATCAATGATGCAATTTATGAGCGCATTGCTGCAGGTACTATAAAAAAGGGCGATGTCCTTAGTGTTGCGCAACTAGCTGCTATTATGGGAGCTAAGCAAACGAGCAATCTCATTCCTCTTTGTCATCCATTAGCACTCACAAAGGTTGAGGTTCACTGCTCTTTAGTAGATGGTGAAAGCCCTGCTTGCACTGATGAAAATCATAACAAGGCCGTTAAGGTACGTGCCATCGTTAAGACTACTGGAAAAACGGGCGTTGAAATGGAGGCCCTTACAGCTGTACAAGTGGGATTGCTCACCGTATACGATATGTGTAAGGCCATCGATAAAGGCATGATTATGGGCCCTACATACCTCGTAGAAAAAGAAGGCGGGAAAAGTGGACATTTTGTGCGTTCCTTTGTAGAATAATATAGATATAAAGAATAGGGGAACGAAAATGGAAATAGTACTTTATGAGCCAGAAATCCCTGGCAATACAGGAAATATAGCGCGTTTATGCGCAGCTAATCACATGACCCTACATCTTATCAAACCACTTGGTTTTTCTATCGACGATAAGCACGTGAAACGAGCTGGTCTCGATTATTGGCATTTGGTAGATGTACAGGTACATGAAAATATTCAAGAGTTGTATGCGAAATATCCTGATCGCAGATATTTCTACGCTACTACAAAAGCAAAGCATACCCACTCCGAGGTAAAGTATGAAATCGGAGATATGCTCGTATTCGGCCCTGAATCAAGAGGCTTGCCTGAAAGCTTATTAGAAGGTGTTGAAGAAACATGCATTCGTATACCAATGGTAGATGAGGCGCGTTCTTTAAACTTATCTAATGCAGTAGCTATTATTGCATATGAAGCTATGCGCCAACTTGATTATCCAGATCTTAAAGCCGAAGGCAACTGGATTCAACCTAAATAAATATACTTTCACCATTGAGATATATACAATAAATATGTGTTAGAAATCCTACCCAATCTACATGAGAGGTAGTATTTTGACAGGTGTTGTTAGAGGAGGATATTATGAACTACGATAAAGCTCATGATTTAGCTCACGCTATGCGTGAATCCGAAGAGTACAAAGAGTTAATGGCAGCTCAAGAAGCTTTGAAAGCTGACGCAGTAGCAGCGGCGTTGGTACGCACATTTATGGCACAACAAATGCAATGGGAATACGCAAAGTTGTCTGGTGCACCAGAAGCTGATGAATTGCAAAAGAAACAAGAGGAATTGATGCCTCAAATTCAAGAAAATGCTGCAGCGGCTGCTTATTTACAAGCACAAATGCGTTGGAGCCAAATCTCTAATGATATTTATAAAATCATTAGCGAACCAATCACTGAGGGGATGAAAGTGTTAGATCATGGCGAACAACAACAACCAAAACATTAAGGACTTAAAAGAAGCCTTATTAGAGAAATTACCTAGTACACGTGTACGAGAACAGGAACTGCTTTGTCATCATACGACATTTAAAATTGGTGGTCCTGCTGATTTATTTATTGAACCTACAACGATGGATGAGTTGAGCTTTACGCTACGCAAGATTCACGAATTACAAGTGCCTGTAACTATTATTGGTTGCGGCTCCAATATTTTGGTGAAAGATGGTGGTATTCGCGGTGCTGTCGTATCGGTTCGACATATGACACAAATCATGGATTGCAATGATAATGTATTATGCATTGGTTCTGGTTATATGTTAAAAGATGCTTCTGAATTTGCTTGGGAAAACGGACTATCTGGCCTTGAATTTGCCATTGGTATTCCAGGTACACTTGGTGGTGCTGTATTTATGAATGCAGGTGCTTATGACGGGGAAATGAGCCATGTGGTCACTTCAGTACTAGCTGTAGACTTCGAGGGCAATATTAAGGAGTACGATGCATCTCACTTAGATTTTGGATATCGTCATAGCGTATTCCACGATAATCATGAGGTTATTGGGGAGGTTATTATGACGTTACAACCTGGTGATAAGGATGCTATTAAGGCTCGCATGGATGAGCTCACAGAAAAGCGTGAATCTAAACAACCTTTAGAGTATGCTAGCGCGGGTTCAACCTTTAAGCGCCCACCAGGGTATTTTGCAGGTACTTTGATTGAACAAACAGGTCTTAAAGGATTATCTGTTGGTGATGCACAAGTATCTCATAAGCATGCTGGCTTTGTTATCAACACTGGTAATGCTAAAGCTAAAGATGTACTTGATCTTATCAAAGAGGTACAAAAACGCGTATATGATCAACATGGTGTACATCTGGAGCCAGAAGTACGTATGATTGGTGAAGACTAATACAAACTAAATATTAATACAAGATTTCTTATGTGACGTTCCTCTTATCTTATTTGAGGCAAGGTATCATAAGAAATCTTTTTTAATACCATATGCTTATGTAGCTAATTTAGCCTTAAGATGACTCAAAAGTATAATCAAATGTAGAAATTGCCATGATTAGAAATTCTGTACTTCTTTGACTTTTTTCTATAGACTACGTTATAATTAAGTGTTGCCAATTTTGGGAATATACCTATATAGCGACTTTCACAAGCGTTATATGATATAGAATATACTGAAAGAATTAAAGGGAGGATCTTATGATTCGCGAAAATCTTCGAAATGTAGCGATTATCGCCCACGTTGACCATGGTAAAACTACTTTGGTGGACGCGTTATTAAAACAAAGCCATGTGTTCCGTGAAAATGAAAAAGTAGCAGAACGCGTAATGGACTCCAACGACTTGGAACGTGAACGCGGTATTACTATTTTGTCTAAAAACACTGCTGTTATGCATGATGGCATTAAAATCAACATCGTTGATACTCCAGGCCATGCTGACTTCGGCGGCGAAGTAGAACGTGTACTTAACATGGTTGACGGCGTATTGCTTCTCGTAGATGCTTACGAAGGTCCAATGCCTCAAACAAAATACGTTTTGCGTAAAGCGTTAGAACAAAAATTGAAACCAATCGTTGTTATCAATAAAATTGACCGTCCTGACCAACGCGTTAAAGAGGTTGAAGATGAAGTTCTTGAATTGTTCATGGAACTTGAAGCTGATGATGACCAACTAGATTTCCCTGTAGTATACGCATCTGCTCGTGCTGGTGTGGCTAAAACTAACTGGGATGACGAAGCTGTAAATATGGAACCATTGTTTGAAACATTGATCGAAGAAATTCCTGCACCACAAGGTGATTTGGAAGGTCCTCTTCAATTCATGGTTACTACACTTGATTACGATAACTTCATCGGTAAAATCGCAGTAGGCCGTATCGTTCGCGGTAAAATGAAACCTAACCAACAAGTAGCTATCATGACTGGTGAAAGCACTCGTAAAGCGAAAATTGGTCGTGTATATACATACAATGGCTTGAACCGTGTTGAAACTGACGAAGCTGAAATGGGTGATATCATTGCGTTCGCTGGTATCGACGATATCAATATCGGCGAAACTGTAGCAGATGCTGAAAATCCTGAAGCATTACCATCCATCTCCATCGACGAACCAACATTGTCCATGGTATTCTCCGTAAACAACTCTCCATTCGCAGGTCGCGAAGGTGAATTCGTTACATCCCGTCACTTACGTGATCGTTTGTTCCGCGAAGTAGAAACTAACGTTTCTATGAAGGTAGAAGAAACTGATTCTGCAGATGCTTTCAAAGTATCTGGCCGTGGCGAATTGCATTTGGCTGTATTGATCGAAACTATGCGTCGTGAAGGCTATGAATTACAAGTAGGTAAACCTCGCGTAATTTTCAAAACTATTAACGACAAATTGTGCGAACCATTAGAAGCATTGACTATCGACGTACCTCAAGAATTCATGGGTACAGTAATGGAAAATCTTGGCCAACGTAAAGCTGAATTGACTAACATGGTTGAGTTAGCTGGTTACCTTCGCATGGAATTTGTAATTCCTGCACGTGGTTTGATCGGTTTCCGTGCACAATTCTTAACAGCTACAAAAGGTAATGGTATTATGAACCATGTATTCCATGGTTATGCACCATATAAAGGTGAAATTCCTTCCCGTACACGCGGTGCCTTGGTAGCATTTGAAAATGGCGAAACTACACCATATGGTTTGAACTCTGTTCAAGATCGCGGTACATTGTTCGTTGGTCCTAACCAAGACGTGTACGCAGGCCAAGTTATCGGTGAAAATACTCGTGAACTTGATATGGATGTTAACCCATGTAAGAAAAAACACGTTACTAACATGCGTTCCAGCTCCTCTGACGAAGCAGTACGCTTGACTCCACCTCGTATCTTCTCCTTGGAACAAGCTCTTGAGTGGATTAACGATGACGAACTCGTTGAAGTAACACCTGAAAGCATTCGTATGCGTAAAACAATCCTTGATCGTAACGCACGTGCGAAAGCTGCTAAAAACAAAAAATAATATCCTTAGTGATATAAAACGACGCTCCTATGGGGGCGTCGTTTTTATTACATATAACAAAGAGGATATTCCTATTTATTATATTCATATGAAAAATAGATGATAATTTTATCATTTATGATTAATAGGAATATAGAACCTTGTATATATGGAGTTTGCATAATATCTTGCTGATAGGGGTATCGGTATATACGGAATATCCATATCGATGTATAATAATAGCAAGTTTGTTGAAATCAATTATTGATTATGGAGGTTCTTATGAATAAGAAAATTTTAGCATCTTTATTTGCTGTAGGTTTAGCTGCAGGCTATGTATGCTCTTCTGTTGATGCACATGGTGTGTTCTTCGCTAACCGTACAGATGAAAAAGTACTTGTATTAGGTGAGGGTCCTGTAGATAATGCTTATAGTGCAGATATGGTAAAAAATATTACTGGATATGATGTACAAGGCAAACAAATTCCTGTACAAGTTGTGAAGCATGAAAAAAATGTAGCTATTATTCCACCAGCAGACCTTGGTGTAACTGTAACTAATTTTGATTATGGCTACTGGACTAAGACTAAAGATGGTAAAACAATTCATAAACCAATCACCGAAGTTCCTGGTGCGGTTAAGAGTACACATGCTATCAAATATGATGTTCATTACTGGAATGCACAAGCAAAACCATTTGTAGATAAGAATGCATTTATTCAAATTGTACCTTCTGTTAATCCATTGACATTAAGAAAAGGTGATACATATGAAATCCAAGTGTTTAAAGATGGTAAACCATATGCGAATGCACCTCTTATCAAAGATTTAGTAAATGATTTAACTGGTGAAGCTAAAGCAGATGAAAATGGTAAAGCTACTGTAGCTGTTACAGCAGATGGCTTAAATGTAGTAGGTGTTGAAGTTGCATTCCCTACACAAAATAAAGGGGAACAAAATAAATACTTTAGTGCATTGTCCTTCCTTATTTCTCCTGAAGAATAATAATTAGTA
>NZ_UQYC01000061.1 GCF_900545205.1 uncultured Veillonella sp.
GCTCCACCCCGCTATAAATGGTGGAGGGAGAAGGATTCGAACCTTCGAAGTCGAAGACGGCAGATTTACAGTCTGCTCCCTTTGGCCGCTCGGGAATCCCTCCATAAATAAAATGGAGCTGGCGATAGGAATTGAACCCACAACCTGCTGATTACAAGTCAGCTGCTCTACCAATTGAGCTACGCCAGCATCATTACGACAAGATGTATTTTATCATCTGCCTCACTAAGTGTCAAGAACTTTTTAAAAACTTTTTTGAAGTTTTTCTTGTTCACTGCGGTATCCCTTAGTGCTTAATCATAATAACATGAAACGATACCCTATGCAAGTATTTTTTCTAAACTTTTTAAACTTCATTTTTTCCTCATCGGCAATCATAGATAAAGATAGATAATCGCTAGTATAGCAACAATAATTCTATAATATCCAAAGGAGGATAATGAAGAGCGATTTAAATACCATAAAAATACTTTTACAGTAATATACCCTACTATATACGATACTAATGTGCCAATGGCAAACATAATAATATCATTTAGATTTAGTAAATGAATTACCCGTAACAAATCATATACACAAACAATGATCATAACAGGTACAGCCATAATAAAAGAAAAATCAGCGGCAGCTCTACGCGTACATCCAATCAACATGCCTCCCGCAATGGTCGCACAAGGCCTACTATGACAGGAATTGGCCCAAATAGATACCCTTTAATAATATATAGTAAAAGATAGCCCGCTGTTAATACAGGTAGCACACCTGCCCCAATATGTAATAGAGATACGCCACGAGTTTTAATCCAATTCTTCCGTTTTAAAAAGCTATTAAATGTCCGTCTATAATGTGTATATATAGCAAGAATGGCGCCAATTTGAATAAACACTTCAAATACATCGGCATGAGCGCCTTCAAAATTAAGCATATGCCCAATAATAATCATATGACCTGTACTAGATACAGGAATGCATTCGGTTATACCTTCTATAATACCCAAAATGAGGGCAATTATATATTGTTCCATGATATCACCTACCTTTATATATGTGGTCATAACTCATGGCAATATATAATGCCCTCAGTAATCAATATAGCTTTAATTAATCAATAACCATAACACGTTCAGGTTTTGTAACTGTTACAACCGCATGTTTTGGATCATTATTGTGTTCTAAGTATAATTGATCACCTTCGAGATGACCACGCCAACCTACAACAATCGGATATGTTTTACTAATAGTCTTTAATAGTTCAAGAGGATTTAAATTTAAAATCGGTGCAAACAACACATTAATACCATCGATGAGCACCACTTCTGTATCACTACGACTTAATGCACGGCGAATTACTTCTTCTGCCAGTTGTGGTCTTTCATCACGAGGCACTAACAAAAATTCTTCTTCAATAAGTTGTTTTGCTTCTAAGTACTTCCAACCTTTTTGCTCAGACAATTCACGAATTAGCAAACTTTTACCAGAACCAGGACCACCAACGATAAACAATATGCGTTCATCATCACCTTGAATTTTTTCCCAACGTTCTCTTACATCTTGAACAGTAACCATATCCCTTGCCTCCTCGCTGTGACCAATCCTACTTAACTGGACGGTCAGATAACATAACGGATTTGATATATTGGTTTTTATCATCTAGGGCAAACTGTAAATATGAATCGCTTGCCGCTGGATTTTTATATTCATATACGGTAGACGTGCCCGCATTTGTTGTAGATTCAACAATACGAGTTGGCATACCATACACAAAGAGCAATAGATACTTAGTATCGCCCATCGCGATGCCACGACGGGTAGGTGTGTAAATGTTTAACAATACGCGATTGATAAGATTTTTTTTATCAACACTTACACCATATTCGTTATATCCAATAAAGGTGGAACCAAACAACATACCTTGATGTTTCCAATCATTATTGGGGTCATTAACAAAATGATCATTCAATTTATAGCCACGCAATACAAAATCATCAGCAGTCAACTTACCAGCTTCGAAATCATATACTGGAGCTTTAGGTAATCCAAATCTTGGCCATACTTGACCACTAATCATATCAACAGCTTCTACATTGCTTTGTTTGATGGTGAAAGCAATATATTCTTTCTGTTGTCCTAACATAGATTGTTGTTGGCTATTATTATTTGTATTCTCTATCGAGCCGTTAAAGTCCTTTTTTCGAGACAATGAATTTTCGGAATGACCTTCATAAAGGAAAATATAGCTTTCATTTTTCAAGTCACGCCACATCGCATTAGGACTGCCATAAGCAAATACCAATTCCATGCGCGTACTACCCACACCTATATCGCGTACAGTACGGGCGCCTTTTTTCGTACTATGAATATTAGTAATAGTATTTGGCTCAAAGAAATAGGTAGCCCCTTGACCTCGCAATTGATTGTTTATCAATCGTTCTTGAGTAGGTCCCGTATATACGGTTACCTCCAAATCTTTCATATAGTACGTCGTAAAGTTATCACGCACTACCGTTTTTTCTACATCTTTAGGTGCTACAAACTGATCACCTAAGCGGTACCCATCAATGGCATAATCATCTTCAGACCCTATGGTTGGTAAATTATTAGCCGTATAGGACTTGCCGATATCCGCCAAATTATTTTGCGTTACACTAGGCAAGGATCCTTCATTTTCGCTAGCTGCTTGCCAAAATTGTATGGAATCACCAAACTCGGTAACTGCCATTTGTTCGGCCAACCAACCTGTTTTTGTGTTTTCCTTCTTTATTTTTGTATCAATTTTAACGGCTTTAATCGGTGCATTATCTATATACGCAACAGAATTAGCCGCATCAGGTTCCACCGTTTCTACAGGTGCAGCAGTAGCTGCCGCATCATTTGTATCCTCTGTAGCTTCTACAGCCGTCGGTTTCACTGTGGAAATAGCCGGTTCTGCCGCATACCCTACCGTTGTAGCAGATAGGCCAACTAAAAGTGCCGCTACGATACGGCTCTTAATAGAATGATTCATCGATTACTCTCCAATTGCGCACGCAACCATGTCAACCATGGCTCTAACCCATTATGGGCCGTGCAACTTACTTCAAAAATCTCTCCTGTTGGATTCAAATTACGTATATCTTGTATTGCCTTGTCTTTTTTAAATGGTACATAAGGCAATAAATCTATCTTATTAATGAGAATAGCCTTTGACTCTTTAAAGATTAATGGGTATTTAAGAGGCTTATCTTCACCTTCAGTAACAGATAATACAGTTACCTTCATGCTTTCACCAATCTCAAATTCTGCAGGGCATACAAGGTTACCTACATTCTCGATAATGATCATATCGAGTTCATCAAGATTTAAATCACCTAGTGCATCTTGAATCATTTGTGCATCAAGATGGCAACCTCCCACTGTATTGATTTGAATAACAGGAACGCCTAATTCATGAATCCGTTCCGCATCCTTAGCAGTAAATAAATCACCTTCAATAACAGCAAGGCGGTAATCTTTTTTCAAATCATGTAAAGTTGCCTCCAATAGAGATGTTTTACCAGCCCCTGGAGAACCTAATAGATTAAATACAAAAATATTTTTTTCCTTAAACAACTGTTGTAAGGACTCTGCAATGGCATCATTTTTTGCCAATACATTAGTTTTAACTTGAACTTGCATGCCTAACCTTTCTATCAATCGATATCCATGGAGGTCACTTGTAGTTCGCGGCCACCAATGGTTTGTACGAAATGACTGTCACAATAGGGACAGATAAACTTATAATTTTCTACAGGAAATGTTTTATCACAATCCAAGCACTTTCCTTCAATAGGAATCGTATTAATTTCTATACGCGAACCTTCTGCTGCAGTCCCCTTTGTAACGGCTTCCCAGCAAAATAGGAGAGAATCTGGCTCTACTCCACTCATAAGGCCCAAATCGAGTTGAACGGAATGAATCACAGATGCATCGTGTTGGCGCAATGTATCGAGGGCTACATCAAGTATACCTTCTGCTATAGACATCTCATGCATGGTATGCCTCATATACAGCTTCAAGCATCATAGTAGTCGTTACAGAGCCTACACCACCAGGCACTGGAGTAATTGCAGACGCAATATCTTTTACCGCTTCATAATCAACATCGCCTACCGTCTTACCTTCTAGTTCATTAATGCCTACATCGATAACAACAGCACCTGGCTTAATCATATCTGCTGTAATCATATGAGCACGACCCGCTGCAGCAATAACGATATCGCCACGTTTTACTTGTTCTGCCAAATCAGGGGTTCTGGAATGGCACATTGTAACCGTACCATGTGCACCAAGTGTCATAAGAGCTACCGGCTTACCAATCACTTGGCTACGACCGATTACTACCACATGTTTACCCTCTACAGGAATATCATAGTGGTTTAAAATCGCCATGCACGCCTTGGCAGTACAAGGGGCAAAGCCACCTTTACCGGCAGTTACAAGACCAATATTATACGTAGTTAGACCATCGATATCTTTTTTAGGATCTAGCATATCGATAAGAGCCTCTGTATCAATGTGTTTAGGCATCGGCATTAACGGTAAAATCCCATGAACAGCCGCATCATTATTTAATTCTTGCAATGCTGTAACTACTTCATCCTGTGTAGCCGTTTCAGGTAATTGTTTTAACACAAAGCCATAGCCAAAGTTCTTGGCTGTCTTTTCCATAAATGTAGCGTACATATGAGCACCGTGGTCTTCACCAACGAGTAATACTGCCATAGTAATTACAGAGTCGCCAACTGCTGCAACTTTTTCTTGTAAAATCGCCTTGTGAGCGTCTGCTACTGCTTTACCGCGTAATTCGATCATAAGTATCTCCATTCATTCAAACTATCTATAAAATAAGGTGCCTCCGGAGAGGCACCTAAGTCTCTTATTCTATTATATAACGAACTGTCTATAATTTCTAATTATGACCGAATTCGTTTTATCTACGGAAATGAACAGTAATTGCTATACCAGCCTGAACAGTTGTACCGCTACTTTCATCTTGAGATGTAGCCGTACCAGTTCCATCCGGTTTAAAGGCAAGTCCCGCCTTATGTAACCAATCACGCACTTCACCATAGGTAAAACCAGTAAAGTTAGGCAATGTAACAGAACCATCACTTCCCGGTTTTGGTTCAGGTAATGTATTAGCAGCTTTAACAGCTACTGGTGTACTTTCTTTAACATACGGACTCATTTGGTAATACCGTACAAGTTGAGATACGATGTCCTTAAATACAGGGGCTGCAATTTGACTACCATAAAAAGAACCCTTTTGTGGGTCATCAATAACGACAAGAACTACAAATTTTGGATCCTCTACAGGGCCAAAGCCAATAAAGGACGCAATGTATTGTCCGTCGAGATAACCGCCATGTTTGGTATCTAGTTTTTGCGCCGTACCAGTTTTACCGCCGAAGTGATAACCTTCTACCATCGCTTTTGTACCGCCACCTTCGGATACTTCTTTTTCTAGAATATCTACAATGGTTTTAGCGGTTTCCGCCGGAACTGGTTGTCCCACAACAGATGTTTCAGTCGTACTTGTAACATCGCCTTGAGAGTTACTATAAGACTTGATGATATGTGGTTTCATCATAGCCCCACCATTAGAAAGTGCACCAAAGGCGCGAACCATTTGTAATGGTGTAACCGCAATACCTTGACCGATGGACATAGTCGCAACGTCTAGCTTACTCATATCCTCTGGATTATACAAAATACCTGCTCCTTCACCAGGCAATTCAATACCTGTTTCAGAACCAAAGCCATAATCACGTACATATTTCGAGAGAATATCTGCGCCTGTTAATGTACCAATTTCAGCCATACCAGTATTAATAGAGTACTTCAAAATATCTAGCAAACGAACAGGACCATATCCCTCACCATTCCAGTTTCTAATGATATGTCCATTGGCAGCGAAGGCCCCTTTATCGTTATACACAGTGTCTAACTTCCATTTGCCTGCTGCAAGAGCTGCAGATGCAATGATAGGTTTGAATGTAGAGCCTGGTTCATATAAATTGGTAACCGCAATATTTTTGAAAGCCTCTTCACCACTTTGGTTGTAGTTATTAGGATCATAACTTGGACGATTGGCCATCGCTAATATTTCACCGTTCTTTGGATCCATAACGATAACGCTGGCATGCTTAGCTCCTGTATCAACCATCGCCTTATCAAGAGCGCGTTCTGCAATAAATTGAATTGTTGCATCGATGGTTAAGGTTACACTTTTACCCTTATCTGGTAAAAATTTAGATAGTACGGAACCAAAGATGGCATTCCCTTTATTATCAGTAGCTACAATTTCTTGTTGTACGCCCCCCTTTAATTCGTCATCAAGAACCATTTCTAGCCCATCAAGGCCTTTATCATCAGTACCGACAAAGCCTAATACTTGTGCCGCTAAGACACCATTTGGATAATAGCGCTTAGATTCTTCAACGAAATTAAGGCCTGCAATATTATTATCCTTAATAACTTGTTGTACCCCTTTTGATTTGTCTGCATCCATCATACGATTCAACCAGACAAAGGCGGTATCCTCTTGCAAAGCTTTCACAATATTCTCTTTTGACATCGTTACGTACGGTGAGATGAGATCCGCAATCTCTTGAGGAGACTGTTTAATCATCTTCGGATCCGCATATAAAGATTTTGTAACTACACTCATCGCCAAAGGCTTGCCATTACGGTCATAGATTGTACCGCGCGGCGATTGTAATTTTCTATCTACTTGAACTTGTAATAAGTTTTTCTTCTCTAGGTCAAAGGTATCAAAGACCTGTAACTGTGCTAAACGCCCGATAAGGACGAAGGCAACGGTCATGAGTATGGCAAGGCACCACGTAGTGCGACTCCAATCACTCATGCGTAATAACGCTTTATTTAATAACTTCATCATTTCTCCACTGGACGGCGTAACTTATGGTCTAATGCATCATATAATGCATCTGGTTCATTGGGAATCACCCCATTTTGAACCTGACCTAATAAATACTGCAATCCTTCCCCCACTTTTTTCCCTGCAAGCTTAATAACTCGTTCGTCATAATTTAAATCCTTTGTATGGATAGGCATCTCTAGGCTAAGATCTGCCATACATTCACCAAAGGCTAAGGTGCCATCCGTCGATGCATAAGGCTTCCCACAGCCTAATACATCGGCAGCACAAACCTTAGATAATTGTTCCCATGCAATTCGCATAATTTGACTATCTCGAAACTCACCGCTGCGAGCCTCTTTACGGATCCACTTCTTCTCATTAGCTTCCCCATTTTGTACAAAATAGTGAAAGCGCATATGATTTTTTACAATCCAAGCTACACGGCGCACAAAACTCTTAGGGTAACCTAAACGAGTAAGTAATGTTTCTGTCATTTCAGCCCCTAATGTATCATGACCACGATCTGTGAGGCGACCATTCACCACAGCACGCACCGTAGGCATCCCCTTTGCTACATCGTGTAACAGTGCACCCCAACGTAATGTTAAATCTGGTTCTGTATGAGATACAACGGCTAATGTATGATACCAACCATCAAATTCGTGAAAGTCTTTTTCTTGTGGTAAATTCACAAGATGGTATAGCTCTGGTAAAATAGGCACTTCACGAGCCACGCCATTTTCTACAACGCGACAAGAGCACTCGGCCAAGCGAGATTGTACTAATACATCAAGGCCCTTAGCTACAGCGGGTGCAAGCATCAATCGGTCCAGTTCACTGCGAACTCGTTCGAGAGATAATCCAGGTACACGATGAAAGGCCTTTGGCATAGCTTCTAATAAGTCTTCGGTAGGTAAGAAATCTAGCTTTGCCACAAAGCGGCATGCTCTAAATAATCGCAATGCGTCTTCTTCGAAGCGTTGCTGTGCATTGCCAATGGTTCGCAATGTCTTATGCTTGATATCTCGACGTCCCCCTACTAGGTCTATGACCTCACCAAAACGATTCATCGCCATGCCATTGACCGTAAAGTCGCGACGCAACACGTCTTCCTCCAAGGTATCGGCATAAGCGATTTCTTCTGGTCGATGACTATCCGCTCCATATCGTTCAGTGCGATACGTTGCAATTTCATATTGCTTTCCTTCTAGTGTAGCTACTACTACACCAAAAGATTTTCCTACTAAGTCTGTCGTTTGAATATCTTGACCGCGTAGGACTTCAATTACCGTATCAGGGCGTGCAGACGTCACAATATCAAAGTCATGAGGCTTTTGATGCATCAAAATATCACGCACTGCTCCGCCAATGATATAGGCTTCATAACCTGCTTCTTCTAATACAGTCAATATTCGATTGGCTTGTTCCATCATGCACACTCCTTTCTGAACTAGTCTAACCTTTATTTTACTACAAATGAAAGCATGAAAAAAGTGCAATCCTATAAGGATTGCACTCGTTCTGCAATAGCTGTACCCGTCGGTGTTACCGCAAGGCCGCCATCACTTGTTTCACGCAATGCTGCTGGCATAGCGCGACCGATATTATTCATTGCTTCAATAACTTCATCTGGTGGAATTTGACTTTCAATATTCATCAAAGCCAATTCAGATGCAGTAATGGCATGAACTGCATAGAAACCATTACGTTTAACGCACGGTACCTCTACAAGCCCTGCTACTGGATCACAGGCAAGGCCCAATAAGTTTTTCATGCACAATGCGATAGCATGTCCTACTTGACGAGGCGTACCACCCATCATTTCTACAATAGCACCGGCAGCCATACAAGCGGCCGTACCAATTTCTGCTTGGCAACCGCCAACGGCACCGGCCACACAAGCGCGATTCGCTACGACATTGCCAATGCCAGAGGCAGCCAAGAAGCCCTTTACCATAGTTGCTCTATCTAGCTTGTAATGGTCCGCTACTGCTTTCACCGCACCAGGCATAACACCACAAGATCCAGCCGTAGGGCACGCAACAATGCGGAACATCTTTGCATTTGCTTCATTAACAGCAATAGCATAGGTCATAGCTTTGTACGCAATATCACTCATAAATCTTGGTGTTTGTCCATTAAGCTGTGCTGCCTGGCCACCGGACATACCAGACGCTGTTTTTTCTGCATAGTCTATACCATCTTGAATAGAACCTTCAAAGATGTCTAAACGATGCTCTATTTCACGAATAACCGCTTCTTCACTGCGGTCATAATTTTCTAATTCATAACGCAGTACTACTTCACCAAAGGAAATGTTATTTTCCTCAGCTAAGCGAATAATATCTGCAATTGTATCGTATGCATAACTCATCATTCGCCCTCCTATAACGCTTCAAAGGTCATCACATCTTGAATGCCTGGACACTCGCGCATAAACTGAACGGTAATAGGATTTACTACTGTATCGGTAGTAATGACCATCACTGCATCCTTGTGCTTACCCTTACGGAATACACGCATGGTAGCAATATTAATATCGGACTCACTCAATGCTTGGCTCACAAGAGAAATGGCACCAGGTCTATCCTCATGAAATACGACAAGGGTAAACTCATCGCCAGTAATAGACATATCATTGCCATCTACTTCGGTAATCATAATTTGACCACCACCAAGAGAACGACCAATAACAGTCATATGGCGATTATGTTCATCGTACATATCAAAACGAACTACATTAGGATGGCCTACATCGAGAGGAGACTCAATAAAGTTGTACTCCATCCCCTCTTTCTCAGCTAATTTATGAGCAACACGAATATTCGTATCATCCTCTTTGAACCCCAATAAACCGCCAATCAAAGCACGGTCTGTACCATGACCTTTATAGGTCTTCGCAAAAGATCCATATAAGGTTAAATCTACCTTTTTAGGTGTGGAACGGAAAATACACCGCGCCATCTTACCTAGCCGCGCAGCACCAGCTGTATGCGAACTAGACGGGCCAATCATAACAGGCCCTATAATATCAAAAATACTATTCATACACGCCTCTATATACACATAGACAATGTGAAAAAATCTTACTTTACCTATAGTATAACAATCAATATTCAACCATGTCCATATGCACATTAGAGGCATTTTTGTATATTCCAAATGGACAAAAACTTATTCAAGATACATTAAGTGTCTCTAACATCTCGATTTTTTAAGAAAATACAAAATACATTTCTATATTTACTCTTTCAACTAATAGGTCCCATCCCTCAAAGAATTAATATCAGCTATGATATTAAAAATAAACATGAGTATGAAGCAAATTATTATGGGGAGAACAGTATAAAAATCCCATTTTGCCTTTTTCATAAGTACACCCTTTGTTTCCTCATCCAAAGCTGAATCTTGAATAATAGCCCCTCTTCTTAGCCACAATTCTACTAGACAAAATAAGAACGTTGTCATGCTCAATCCTATAGTTGCAACAATCCGATAATATGGTACATCTGCATAATATGCTATATTTAAAAGAATAAAAACAAAAATACCATTCCCGACCTCTGTATAAAGCATTACTTTAGATTGTTTAACCTTAACTTTCTTTAGCTCAAAATAAGGATGCTTTATAAAATAGAGGCAATATAAAAACATTAAAAACAGTGAAATACCTAACACTGCTACACCCCCATTAAACTGCAACTCATTACGTAAAAAGAAATAAATATTGTTACCAATCATTATATATGAAGCACTCATCTATTAGCAATCTTCCCCTCAGCATACTATTTTTGTAAAAGCTATCATGGGAAATAGTATATTGATGGGACTTATTTTCTACTAACGTTTTACAAATAGCTTTTACCAAATAGTAAAAAACACACCTAGAGCATAACCCTAGGTGCGTCA
>NZ_UQYC01000062.1 GCF_900545205.1 uncultured Veillonella sp.
TATCTCATGAAAATACCCCCTTTACTGGTTGTCCAGTAAAGGGGGTACATATCATATTAAGAGATACGTTTTTTATTTATACCATAACATATGCTGTTATTTAATAATCAATGCCTAGTAATTCATGAGCAGCATCAATTCAATTAATGTACAACCAATATAGGCGATAATAAACTTAACCTTCTGCTTGCGCATTCTATCATCGTCAGCAATTTTAAGTCGATTGGCAAGGAATCGTTTATCCCGAATTTGTAATAACAAATGTTTAATACGCTCTTGGCTTTCATTAGCAGTACATTCGTCACAATCCGATGTGAGTGTAGCTTGCTGCATGAAAATACGACGGTGTAATTTACGCATTTGAATTTTAATATTGTTATGTACAAAAGCACTTTGCCACTGTTTTCGAGAATCAAAGTACATATACAGATATCTAGGAATATTCATAACCAAGAAGGAAATGATAAAAATTCCTAAAGAAATCAAGAAATATGTAGAGAATGAGAACTCTAACGTTTCTGTAGGCAAGTAGTGATGCAAGATAATAAAGGTAATCCACACGCCGATTGGCAATAAGAGAACTGCCGCAATATCGATGGAACGAAGCCAGCTGGTACGGGTTGGTACATCCGGTACAGTGAATGTATCTACTGGGTCATGGAACGCATAGTAATCTAACTGTAAAACGGATTGACTAGTACGAGGGTTCCCCAATAGAACAGGACCATTACTACCGATATGTCGTTCAGGCAAAGGTATGAATTTTTTTACTTGTGTATTCGGTAATAGATCGAACTGGATAATCCCCTTTTTCTCAAAACGCATAGTAGATCCCTTCTCACCTAGTGCAATAGGATTAAAGAATATACCAAAGAGACTGAGGCACCAGTTACCTAATAGGTGTAGGATAGAGTTTAAAATAAACCCACCTGTATCTATATTATTTGTGTCGAGACGGATTGCAAAGGATGATGAGTAATCATCAAACCATAAATCCTCTAAGGTGAATTCCACATTGATCACATTCCCCCATTTCGTAATAATGGATAGGAATATTTGATTGTTTGGCTCAAATTCAAAGGTTACCGCGTAAAAGAGCCAATGATTGCGAAGAGCAGCCCGTAACATACGATTGACTGTGTCTTCTTCTATATATAGTAAACGGTGGTCGAACAAGTCTTGTTCTAATGGAGCCTTTTCTATAGTAGGCACCTTATCCACCGCTGTATCACGATCAGATAATGCTTCATCCACCAACGCTCGTATTTTGGTGAAGATCTTAGTCATAACCCCTCCAAGGGTAACAAAAAAATAGCTTTTGACATACAAATTATACCATATATTGCATGATTTATCGATAAAAGACTACTACATATACTATTAAATATAGGCATACATAAAGCCCCTTTTACATAGCAAAAGGGGCTTTATTACTGTAGTTTAATATTCAACCTATTATAAGTTAATAGTTATAATAGATAATTTAACTGATATTTATTTTTATTGAATACTTGCCATAGATAGGTAGCAATATTCATAGAAATGACCACGAAGTGCAATCAATTCTTCATATGTTCCATCTTCTATAATTTGACCTTTATCCATAAATACGATACGGTCCATTTGCTCTAATCCTTCTAACTGATGTGTAATGTATAAGCATGTTTTATCCTTTACATATTCCATCAAATCACAATGTAAAGCCTTTCTCGTTACTTGATCTAAACCTTCTAATGGTTCATCCAATAAAACGATTTGTGGATTTCGCAAGAATAATCGAGCTAATGCAATCCTTTGACGTTCACCACCACTTAAGCCATGACCACCACTACCAACAATCGTATTAAGACCTACTGGCAATCTATCCACTACAGAGCGCAAGGAAGCACGATCGATAGCACACTCTAAATCAGCTGCTGAAGCATCCGGCCTTGCTAGTCGAATATTATCCTCAAAGGACGCATGGAAGATATACGTATCTTGTGTAATAGTTCCCAACGCATTACGCCATGTATCTATAGAAATATCCTTTAATTCTACGTCACCTACATGAATGGAACCACCATAATCATATAAACGCTCAAGCATATTAAATAATGTAGTCTTACCAGAGCCACTAGCACCAACGATGGCAACTGATTGACCTTGCTTAATGTCTAATCTAAGATGTTCATAAATACAACGCTTTTTATTATAACCAAAAGATACATCGGTAAAGGTAATATCTCGATTAGCATTGAATGGTTTTGGTGCCTTCGGGTCTACCACAGGCATTGGCTCATTGGCGAGTGCCATGAGACGACTCGTAGCTACCTTGCTTTCAGCACCATGATGAACGGCAGCAATCATAGGTTGTAACGCCTCAAACCAAGCTTGTGTACCAATGGCAGCAACCGCTACCATAACACTAGCCCAAGCGCCGGTCAAAGCATTAGCAGCCAATATGGCTACAATAACAACAGTAATTTGCACACCACCTAGGAACAGCGTATTCCCTAAGTTCATGCCGCGCTCAATAACACCCTTATTAGCGTCCACAGTATGCATCATATGTTGAATACGATGATAGACTAGATTTTCATTGCCATAGCTAATGACATCCTCTAAACTATCCATAGTATCACTTAATAGTGATTTATATTCCCCTTGTTGCGGTCCGATCTCAGTCAATGATTGTTTATTATGAGCATATACAACTAAAGGCAATACAAAACCTAATATTAGGGCCGACAAAACTATAGGCGTAACCAAACTACTATCAATCGTAGAAACACCATAGGCTACTAAAGCAGTTAAAGCAATGGCTGCTACAGGAGGAATTAATGTGCGCAAATAGAAGAATTGTAATACTTCTATATCCCCCATAATACGGCCTAACATATCCCCCGCACCAAAGCGTTTAAGAATAGCCGGTGCTAATGGTTCTAAATGAGCATAGAACCATACACGCAAACCATATAAGCCTTGGAATGCCATCCGATGAGATGTATAACGCTCAAAATAGCGACATACGGCACGGCTAATGCCGAAGAATCGAACCCCTACAATGGCAAGGCTCAAATAAGTAAGGCCTGGTTGCAATGCAGCTGAGGCCAATAACCATGCAGACACAGTTAAAAGCCCTACATTCATGAATACTGTTAAGAATGTAAAAATCAAAGCTAATACTAAAGACCACTTTGCAGGACTTAATACAGAGAATAACAAACGCCATCCTTGTAAGCCCATAGTAGACGTTGACACTTCAGATGTATGTGTATCGTTTCCGCGTACATAAGCACCTTTTTTATCAACAGGAATTGAATAATCTAGGTCATCTCTATCTTGAATATCAAATGATTTCCCTGTTTGCAACTGCTCTTCAATAGTTGAAGAAAATTCGCCTAAACCAGAGATGACAAGGTCTTTAAAATATCCATCTACCGCAATAAGCTCTTCATAAGAACCTTGTTGAATAATGCGCCCCTGTTTTAAAACGTATAACGTAGAAGCCCAGTGCATCGTTTGTAGGCGATGGCCAATAATAATAACGATTTTATTCTCCATCAAACGTTGGATAGCACTACTTATGATAGATTCTGTTTTTACATCAAGATGTGCCGTTACCTCATCGAGAATTAACACTTGCCCTTTTCGTAGGAACGCACGTGCTAACGCCACCCGTTGACGTTCGCCACCACTAAGACCTAAGCCACCTTCACCAATAATCGTATCAAGACCTTCTTGTTGTCTATTGATCACATCCAGTAGCTGTACTTCTTTACATGCCTCTATAATCTCTTCATCACTTACATTCATTCCAAAGGATAATACATCGCGTAATGTTCCTTTCATGATATGAGGATGCTGGGATACATAAGTAATTTGTTGACGCCACCACTCAACATCGATGTCACAAACATCAAGACCATCGATGGCAACAGTACCTTTAGGAGCAGTTAAAAAGCCTCCAATAATATGAGCGATTGTAGATTTCCCGGCTCCACTTTCACCAACAAGCATAATCGGAGAATTGCGTTTAGCCTCTAATGAAATATGTTGTACCCCATTTTCACTATCTTCATAGGTAAAGGTTAAATCCTTAATTTCAATAGCTTGTATAGGTCCTTGAAGTTTAGATTGTCCACCTACAGGTAACGATGGCTGACGATTCATAAACTCTTCGTATTTTAAAATGGAGGTCTTCCCTGCCATTCCCGTATGGAATGCAGCCCCCAGTTGTCTAAATGGCGTATAAAACTCTGGTGCTAATAACAAAATAAAGAAGGCTGAAAAGAATGGAATTTCACCATCCAATAATGTTAAGCCCAGGTATACAGCAATCAATGCCGTACTAATAGTACTTACAAGTTCAAGAACCAATGCAGATAAGAATGCCACGCGCAACACACGCAAAGTAGAGTCTTTAAACTCTTCAGATAAACGACCAATGACCTTGATTTGATCCTTCGCACGGCCAAAAAGTTTTAATGTGGTGATACCTTGCAATACATCGAGGAAATGCCCAGACAAGAAACTCATACGTTCCCACTGTTCTTTATTGAGGCGATCTGCTTGCTTGCCGATTAAGATCATAAAGAATGGAATCAATGGTACTGTAACAATCAGAATGATGCCGATAATAGGCAATGTATCTACAATAGCAATGCCCATAATAAGAGGAATCATAATAGCATATAAAATTTGCGGAATATATCGAGCTACGTAAGCATCTACTTGCTCTAATCCATCTGTAAGCATATGGATTACATCACCGTGGCGCTCCTTATGTTGAACACCTAGCTTAAACATATGTACTAAAGCTCGTTTTCTAAAGGTTGCTTTTACTGCACTTCCCAATCGGTTGGCTACAGATTCTTGCACATAATGTGCTAGTAATCTCACAATAATAGCAATCCCTAAATAGATAATGGTATACCTTTCATCGTGTAAGGTATTTTCAGAAAAAATAAAATTATTAATTAAGGTTCCAAAGAACCAAGCTTGCCCAACAATGGATAGACTTTCAACTAAACAAGTTAAGCCTAGTAATAAAAGCTGACCTTTATGTTCTAGCAACGCTTTAAAGGCGGTACGCTGTATCATAGTATCCCCTATGGTAAATATAGTTAATATAAAAAATCATATGAATTTAGAATCCAATATATACGATCAAATGAATCTAAATTTATCAATATTATATTCATCTTACCACAAAAAAGAGGCGTGCCGCTACGACACGCCTCACATTGAGACCTAAATTTTATAACTCACTAGAGTTATAAAGCTATTCTATTAATAGTGTAAGTCTTTTTCAGATACACGATGACGGAATGTCCAGTATACCCAGATTTGGTAAGCCAATACGATTGGCACAAATACGAAGGCTACACAAGTCATCAACGTCAATGTGTAAGTAGAGTTACCTGCATTTGCAATAGTTAAGCTCCAGTCAGGATTCAAAGAAGAAACCATGATGCGAGGGAACAAACCTGCAAAGTAAGCAGCTGTTACAGAAATAACAGTTAAGGAGCTAAATACAAAGCCCCATTTTGTATTACGAGTACGTGCAGCACCCCAAGAAATGAGGAAGAACACGATTGCTAATGCGAAGCACACGATTGCTAATACAGAGTTGAACAAATCTGTACATACATATGTAGCAGCAACCAATACTAAAGCACCGATTGCAGTAGGAACACCAACTACCAAAGAAGCTGCGCGAGCGCGTTCGGAAACAGCACCAGCTGTTTTGATAGAAGTGAACAAGCCACCATGGTATGTGAATACCAAGATAAACGCAATACCGCAAAGTACTGTGTATGGGCTTAATAAATCAAAGAATGTGCCTACATATGTCATGCTTGCATCGATAGGAGTACCTTGAATCAAGTTACCAACTGTAACGCCCCACAATAATGCAGGAATCAAGGAACCGAAGAAGATGCAGTAGTCAAAAGTTTTACGCCATAACAAGTTAGGGCTCTTGGAGCGGAATTCAAAAGATACACCGCGGATAATAAGAGCCGCAAGCATTAAGAATAACGCTAAATAGAAACCACTAAACAACGTAGCATATACATGAGGGAAGGATGCAAATAATGCACCACCAGCAGTGATCATCCATACCTCGTTACCATCCCAAACAGGACCCAAGGCATTGATCATTTGACGACGTTCAACGTCAGTTTTACCGATGAATGGTAATAAAATACCAGTACCATAGTCAAAACCTTCTAATAAGAAGAAGCCAGCGAATAGTACAGTAATTAAAATAAACCATACCACTTCAAGGTTATTAAAAATTAATTCCATAATCTCGCCTCCTCTTTTTCAACTACATCGTGAGATGGATTGCCATCTGGACCTTTTTTGATGTGTTCAACAGCAAGGTAGAGAGCTGCGATAGCTGCTACGATGTACACAATGGTAAAGCCAATGATAGTAGTCATAATTTCTGGAGCTGTAACGGCTTTAGAAGCACCGTCTGCAGTTAATTGCAAGCCATATACAAGCCATGGTTGACGACCTGCTTCTGCTACAAACCAACCTGTGGAATGAGCAATGAATGGCAATGGCAATGTCCAGAACATAATTTTTAAGAATGTGCGATTACCAACTAATTTGTCTTTTGCATTAAGGATAAGACCTACGAATGCAACAAGTAACATAATGGAACCAGCTGCAACCATGATACGGAATGTCCAGAAGATTGCTGGAACATCTGGAATATAGTTACCAGGACCGTATTGAGCCTCGGATTTAGCTTGAAGATCTTTGATACCTTCTACTTTACCAGAAGTAAAGGAGTTTTGAGTCAAGAAGGACAAACCACCAGGGATTTCAAGTGCGCCAGTATTTTTTTGTGCTTTAGTATCAATGTTAGCCACTAAAGAGAATGGAGCTGGATCTTGTGTTTCCCACAATGCTTCCATAGCAGCCATTTTCATAGGTTGTACTTTTGTAATGTATTGACCTTGATGATGACCTGCCAAAGCGCCTAAAGTACCGAATACAAGAGCAATAACCATGCCCCATTTAGCAGAACGACGGTAGAAGTCTGTCGCATTGTTGCGCAATAAGTGCCATGCACTGATGGCCATGATGATTACGCCTGCTGTTAATAGACCATTCAACACGATATGGAAGAATTGGCCTGGTACATAGCCGTTTTGAACAATTGTTAAGAAGTTATCCATTTCTGCACGGCCATTACGGAGTACATAACCTACAGGATGTTGCATGAAAGAGTTTGCTACGAGAATCCAGAATGCGGATAGGTTTGTACCTAATGCCACCAACGTAGCTACAAGGGCATGAACAGTTTTATTCAAACGGTCCCAACCGAAGATCCAAACACCCATGAATGTAGATTCCAAGAAAAATGCCATTAATGCTTCAAGGGCCAATGGAGCGCCGAAAATGTCACCCATAAAACGAGAATATTCTGCCCAGTTCATACCGAAATGGAATTCCTGAACAATACCAGTTACCACACCCATAGCAAAGTTAATTAGGAACAATTTGCCCCAGAACTTTGCCATTTTTTTGTATACTTCTTTACCAGTAGACACATATGTCCACTCCAAGATAGCTACAGTCACTGTCATGCCTAGTGTGAACGGCACAAACAACCAGTGATAGATAGATGTTAGCGCAAATTGTAATCGAGCTAAATCTACAGCTTCAAACATGTGTTTTCCTCCTTAGAATAAAATACCTACATCACTTGATGAGCTTTTACTAAAAACCTTGTATCATTGCGCTTGTGAATATGGCAACGCTTCAGCCTCAATCAACTGTTCACGTTGAGCAAGAGTTTTAAAGTTAACCTGCTCCAACTGATTAATTAATTGATCCTGAATCGTCCCCATAGCCTCATTGATAGCACAATGCCCCATACAAGATTTAGAGCAAGAACCTACATCATATAAACACCGTTGTAAATACGCATCCCCTTCTACCGCTCTAATTACATCGAGCAATGAAATCTCTTGAGGATCTCGATTGAGGGCAAACCCACCATCTACACCGCGAAAGGATTTCATAATCCCAGCTGCAATGAGACTACGCATAATCTTAAGCAAAAATCGTTCTGGAATCAATTCCTGCTCAGCCAATACAGAGCCAGTTATCTTCGTTCCCGAAGGTAATAGCGCCATATGCAAGACCATGCGAAATGCATAATCCGTGGCCTGATTTAACTTCATAAGGTCTCCTTTCTCGTGCACTCGGACAAACGTATTACTAAATCTAGTATAATCGAAATAAAACAATACTGCAATGGTATTGTTTTATTTATTGAGAATTAGCATATATAGATTTTATACCCATTAATAAGGTATTATCTGAATATTTTTATGTCCCTTAAATAGCATTATGAATTCTATTATCAAAAAAAGACTGCCCACGAATGAGCAGTCTAAATATATTATTTTGTAATTTCTCGAACGAGATGGGCCATTTCAGGAATGATAAGTTTACTCATAGCTAATGTAACGGCACCTACAGAGCCTGGCACAGAGAACATCAAGGTGTTATTGTTGACCCCTGCTTCAGCACGAGACGCCATCGCCTTAGTACCAATATCCTCTGTATAGGACAAATATCTAAAGATTTCACCAAATCCAGGAATATGTTTCTCATAGAGGCTATTCGCAGCTTCAATTGTCACATCTCGCTTAGCAATGCCAGTGCCACCTGTAGAAATGATAACATCAATATTTTCATCATTACACCATGGGATCATAGCATTTCTAATTTCATCGTAATCATCAATAACAATTTTACGATCTGCCACAATATGGTCTGCTTGTTCTAAAAACTCTTGTACTTTATTACCGCCTTTATCGGTTTCAAAGGTACGAGTATCAGAAACTGTTAAAACAGCAACGCGTAAAGGTCTTGCTACAACTTCGTAAGACATAGTTCCTCCTAGAATAACGGAATAATAGATGCTAATCTCGGCCATCCATTATCGCGTAAAAAATCACGTAATGCCCATGTGTAGTGAATAAATGGTGCACAATGTAGGCGCATCCAGAACGATAGATATGGTGTATCACCTTGGAATATAGCCAATCGATTTAAGGCATATAGATTATCTCCTGGCTGTACTGTACCTGGTTGTACTGTGAAAGCCATTTTATAACCAGACTGTTTAGTTACATATTGAACGAGCATATCGTTAAACCCACCAGGATATGCTAGATACTCAATAGGCTCACCCAAAATCCCCTCCAAAGAAGTCTTCCCACCAAGAAGAGCATCCGGTAATTCGGTAGGGTCAATTTTTGTTAAAATTTTATGATGATTTGTATGGCCTTGAATATCAAATCCACCCGCTTCCATTTGGTGCATTTGTTCTGTAGAAACAAAACCAGGCGTATTAGCTGCATCACTAATCATAAACAAGGTAGCCTTCATGTTGTATTCCTTTAAAATAGGCAATACATTTTTATAGTTATCTACATAGCCATCATCAAAGGTGATAACAATTGGCTTATTGGGTAATTCAGCACCATTTTCTAAATAATCATATAATTGATCTAATGTAATCGTGTTGTATCCCTGATTATGTAAATACTCCATCTGCTCTCTAAACTGATCAACATGAAGAGTCAAAGCTGAATGCTTTTCATCGTTTACTTGATGGTAATTAAGAACTGGTACACCATAGATTTTATAATCAGTAGACAGCCCCCACATAACACCAAAAGAGATAGCTAAAATTGCAATACATATTGCGAGAAAACATAATAATTTTTTAATACAGCTCTTGCCATATTTATACATATAAACTAATCACTCCAATCCACTTAAGCATATAATGAGAATATCACACATACCTAGTATTATCAAGAAAATCCCTCACAAGATATTCATATTAATCTATGAATGAAAATATTTATTAGTAATATGCAAAAATAGACATAAAAAAGCCCTATAAACTTGGAGATCAAGAGTATAGGGCTCGTTATTTACATATATTTAAAGTTATACAGTCATTTACAATTCGGTAACATTGGTACTCGTGTCTACATAATGCTATTAATTTACATATATTTGAAGTTACTAAGCGGCTTTACGGTCGATACCATTGGTGCTACGCACCGCGGTATCGGTTTGATATGGTTTATATCTACCACTAGCCGCGGCTTCCTATCAATCCTCACTGTGGATTTCCCTTCTCTGCTCCGCAGCTCGGTAAATCTTACGTTCGGAAGCACTCATATGGGTCATTTGCGTCGCTTAGTTCTAAGTCCTCTTCGGTTGCCCTACTTGCTTCCTCACTGTGGATTTCCCTTCTCTGCTCCGCAGTTCGGTAAATCTTACGTTCGGAAGCACTCATATGGGTCATTTGCGTCGCTTAGTTCTAAGTCCTCTTCGGTTGCCCTACTTGCTTCCTCACTGTGGATTTCCCTTCTCTGCTCCGCAGTTCGGTAAATCTTACGTTCGGAAG
>NZ_UQYC01000063.1 GCF_900545205.1 uncultured Veillonella sp.
GCTCGCTTTATGCGTCGATATTGGCGTATGTTGCTTTTTATTTGGTGGAGATGAGGGGAGTCGAACCCCTGTCCAAAAGTGTTGCCATATAGACTTCTCCGAGCACAGTCTATGATTTAAATCTCAGGTTGCTACCGCTCACAGACAAGCTACACAACCCCAGTTCATGTTGTCTCGCCTAATTCATATGAACAACTGAATTAAGCCAGCCTACGGTTTGACGTCCATTCACACTTGGTAGGCACAAGTATGAGGGACGTAGCTTATGCAGCTAATGCAAAATTTTCTTCTGCGTTTAAATGTTTTTCCACCGTTTAACGGCCTCATGGAACGCCGACTCGCTATCTATACCACACGCACCCCTGTCGAAACCTTTACATCCCCGTACGTCGGTCTCATAATTATAAGCCTATTTAGTATTACTGTCAATTATATGAAACCTTCACTAATTCGGTATATTCAGTACTCTTAGCCTTCTCAACTTATCTAAATTTGACAACTTTACCAATCCAAGGATTCTTTTATCACTATCTTTAGTGGATATATTATCTATTATCATGATTATAACTGTTTCATAGCATTATGCAGTGATTGGCACACATAATCTATTTGTTCTTTATTATGCGCAGCAGTCACTGTTAGTCTAATTCTGCTTTCACCAATAGGTACTGTAGGTGGACGAATAGCAGTTCCAATGATTCCAGCCTCATACAAATAGTTCGAAACGGCTAATGTATCCTCGTTACGTCCAATAAGGATTGGAAAAATTGGTGTTTCATTGGTAGCATCAATTCCTATGGAAATCAATTGGTCTGCCATATAGTTTACATTTTCATGTAATCGCCGTAAAACAGATACATCTGATTCAAGAACATGTAGTGCAGCTAAGGCGGCCCCTATATCAGCAGGAGATAATGCGGTAGAGAATATAAAACTACGACTCGTATTAACGAGATAATCTATGATAGTGCTATTTGCAGCTACATAGCCACCAACAGAGCCTAAAGATTTACTCAATGTACCAAGTTGTATGTCTACTTCTTTTTCAAGTCCAAAATAGGCCGCTGTACCATGACCATTACCAATAGTTCCAGTTGCATGGGCATCGTCAACCATAAGTAATGTATTATAGTCGCAGCTTAATTCATACAGTTTATCTAGTGGTGCAATATCCCCATCCATACTAAATACGCCATCTGTGACAATTAGCTTTCGTGCATTACGATCTACTTGCTTTAATAAATACTTTAGTTCATCTACATCACAATGGCTATAAGCCTTTACAGAACCTCTACTCAATCTACACCCATCAATAATACTAGCGTGATTTAAAGCATCGCTAAAAATGATAGTATTCTTATCAGCTATAGTAGAAATAGTTCCTACATTGGCCATATAACCCGTATTAAATACGAGGGCTTTTTCAGTATTCTTAAATTTTGCTAATTCATTTTCAAGGTCAGTAAATAATGGAAACGTACCAGATACGAGGCGTGAACCACCAGATCCTGTACCATATTGTTGAGCTCCTTTTACAGCCCCTTCTATTACGCGGGAGTCAAAGGTAAGGCCTAAATAATTATTTGAAGCCATCATCAAATATTCTTTATCATCTCGCTTCACGTGCACTGCATCTATAGGGCAGTATTCTTTTAAGGTTCGTAAATTATGGTTCTGTACCTTAGCATCTAATTGTTCTTTAAAAAATTCGTACATGTTATCTCCGTTGAACAAGTACTGGAGCACTCTCCAAATACTCAATTACACTTTCACTATCTATATCAGACCGTACAAAGAAAACCCGTCCCCCTATATTAGACCCTAATTCTTTCATATTGGGAAGTCGATGATATACACCATTACATGCCACATAGCCTACTGTATAATCTGGATCATCAGACCAACATAATTCACCAACAACACCATCAGCGGATTGAACCTTAGATGCTAGTACTAAAGCCTCCCTCATATGCTCATTGTCACCTAATGCATGAGAGTCAAAGGAGTCCATATGACTCACACGTACACCTCGATTGCCTTCATCTAAGCGTTCACCTGAAATAGCATCCACTAACATAGCGCCGCGCATGGATGTATCTAAATTTTTTAACATACCGATAGCTTTTCTAACAGCAGTTTTAGTAATAGTGGTACCTTGTAAAAGTTCAATTGCCAATTGATGAGATTCATGAATGCTACTAGTTTTATGTTCCTCTACTGTTAGACAGTCTATATAGAAAATCTTCTCCGGTGGAATCAAATCTACTGTAATATTTATAAAATCAGCAGTTCCTTTGCTATGATGTAAAGCACGTTCAGCCAACGATTGTGCTATAGCTCCAATTTCCTCTAATTTTACGATACGCTCTGCTCCAGAAATATGGTGGCCCCCTTTTTCATGGGGACCACCTTGTGCTGCACGCATGCGTATACTATATAATTCACTCATTATGATACCTTGCCTTTTATCACGTTATTTTGGTGTGCTTGACTATGAATTTTACGGAATACCTTTACAAATACTGGAGCCATAACAACCGTGAAAATCATGCCAGGTACTGCTAAGGCAACCATAGGTAATGCGGCTTTACCAATATATACGGACAAGGTCAACCGCGCTAAGGCAGATGCAATTGGGCCTGAAATCATAATACCGATCAAGTGATTATGGCACATCCAAAGGATTAGACCTACAATGAGGCGGAATTGCATGGCAATCATAACATTTAAAATAGTTTGAGTACCTAGTGCTAGGCCAATTAAGCTAGATAGACATCCACTAATAATATACTTCTTAAATCCAAATACGGCACATATTGCTACCGCCAACGGGGCCGATAATTGAAACTCTATACCTGGAATAACATTAGGTATTTTAATAGCCCCTAATACAGTAATCATAGCCGTTAAAATAGCGACCTCAGTAATGTACCGAATGTTCTGATTCATGATATTTCTCCTCTACCTAGAAAATGTCAACCACAAACACGACTCTTTGTTTACATTATAAATTCAATATACACATTTATCAACTAAAAATGCAGAATAAGTTGACAAATATCACAAAAAAGATCGAGCCATTATGACTCGATCTTTTAAATTTAATATTTTTGTTGTTCTTTAAGTCTCTTAGCAATATCTCGTTTAGCATCGCGTTCTGCCATATCTTGACGTTTATCATACAGCTTTTTACCAGTTACAAGACCAACGGTTACCTTTACATAACCATGACTAAAATGGAAATTAAGCGGCACTAAAGAGAATCCTTTCTCCTTAACCTGAGCGTGCAGTTTATTGATTTCAGATTTATGCATCAACAATTTGCGAGTTCGTTCAGGTTCATGATTAAAGCGGTTCCCCTGTTCGTATGGGCTAATGTGAACACCGTACAATAAGAGCTCACCTTTATCAATGCGACAAAAGCTATCTTTTAGGTTCAGCTTACCTTGGCGTATGGATTTAATTTCAGTACCTGTCAAAGCAATACCAGCTTCATAGGTTTCATGAATATTAAAATCATGACGCGCTTTACGATTATCAGCAATAAGGGATGGACTAGATTGTTTTGCCATATGTACCTCTATCGTTTACGTTTACTTTTGGATTTCTTAGATTGATTACGCTTCGATGTTTTATTAGACTTCTTACGACTTGATTTGCCCTTACTAGATTTTTTACTGAAAGTATCATATCTAGATCGTCCAGATTTACTACTATCTCGTCGGGAAGATTTCTTACCAGATTTCCCCGAAGATTTACGGCCCTTACGACCACCAAAACTATCGCGACTAGTTGCATAGTCAGAACCACTGCGCAATTGTTCTTGAATAGCCATTAGGTTATTAACTTCACCTAGTACAAAGTCGATTTGTTTCTTTTCTACATCGGCTTTTACTAATGTAACAGTTACCTTTTCACCTAGGTGATAGGTTTTACCGGTTCTCTTACCTACGAGCACAAAATGTTCTTCATCAAAGAAATAGTAATCATCGTTCATCATGCTCATATGTACAAGACCATCGATACCATTCTCTAATTCCACAAACATCCCAAAGGACGTAATGCTAGAAATTGTGCCTTCAAAGACTTCCCCTACAAATGGAACCATATATTGTGTCTTTTTAAGATCAACCGTATCTCGTTCGGCCTCAGTGGCAACTTGCTCTTGCAAGGAAGAATGTTCTACCGCACTAGCCAAGAATGATTCATCTACATCCCGTTTTGTATATCCATCTTTCCAATGCATATCCGCTTTTAAAAGGCGGTGAACCATTAAGTCTGGATATCGTCTAATAGGAGATGTAAAATGCGTATAACATGTAGATGCCAAGCCAAAATGACCCACATTGTTAGTACTATATTTAGCTTGTTGCATAGAACGCAGGGTCATAATTTGAGCCACTTGCTCAATATCTTGCCCTTTTACTACATCTAAGATTTTTTGGAAATCCCGTGGTGTTACACCATCAGTACTAAGGACTAGATTTTGACCTAAATAATTAAGCACCTTTTGGAATAAATCTAGTTTTTCCTCACTAGGATTCTCATGAATACGATATACCGATGTACGGTGTGTATGCTCTAAATGTGTAGCCACTGTTTCATTGGCAATGAGCATACATTCTTCGATAAGTCGTTCCGCCATGGTACGATCTCGTTTTACGATGCGCAACGGTATACCATCATGATCAAGTAATACCTTGTACTCAGGAAAATCAAAGTCCAATGCACCTCTACGACGACGCATTGCATTAAGAATTTTAGAGATTTCTGCTAAATCACGAAGCATTGGCATAAAGTCTTGTAAATCGTCAGGAATAATATTTTCTTCCAGTGCCTTATACACTTCTTTATAACTACAACGACGACCTACGTGAATAATAGAAGGTCGTATACGATAATTTACAACCTTACCGCTATGATCAATTTCCATCATACATGTCATGGCGTAACGATCTTCATGAGCATTTAAGCTACAAATACCGTTAGATAATACCTCTGGCAACATCGGTACTACTCTGTCCACTAAATATACAGATGTACCTCGTTTATAAGCCTCATTATCAATGGCTTGTCCAGATGTTACATAATGACTTACGTCTGCAATATGTACGCCTAATTCATAATTACCATTTGGCAATTTTCGGCCACTCACAGCATCATCAAGATCTTTCGCATCTTCACCATCGATGGTGACCATTTGCAAATCCCGAAGATCCCAACGCTTTGGATCCTCATGAATAACCATATCAATTTTCTTGCTAGCTTTGATAACATCGTCTGGAAAACTGAATGGAATCTTATGATTAGCCATGATACAGTTAATATCAAGACCTACATCACCTTTATAGCCAAGAATTTCCGTAATAATACCTTCTGGCTTCTTATCGCCTTCCGGCCATTTTGTAATTTTGACTAGTACCTTTGCGCCACTACGTGCATCTAATGTATTTTTTAAGTCTACAAAGATATCAGTCCCTATCCGTTCATCATCAGGGATAACAAAGCCAAAGTGTTGTTGTCTGTCATAGGTACCTACAACCGTCTCATTAGCTCGTTCAATCACATCAACGATAATGCCTTCTCGTTTATGCTTAGTATAGTTAGAATGTACAATGCGAACTCGAACCTTATCATTGTGCATAGCAGTCCCTTTATTTTGTTCTGCTACATATATATCTTCATCTTCAGGCATAATCACAAAGCCATACGACTTACGATAGCCCTTATAAATACCTTCATATTCTTCATTTTGTTGTTCTGCATATTGATATACATCAGGTCGAGAAGATGTTAGCACCCCTTCTCGAGCAAGCATTTTTGCTGAACGAATAAACATCTCAAGATCCTTACCACCACGGATGTGATTATCCATAGCAGCATCTTCAATATGATATGCATGTGGTTGTATAGATTTATAAAAGTCTAATACTTTCTTCTTCAAATCTTCACCTCCTTATTCTGAAAAAAGAAAAAGCCTGCAAAGCAGGCTTTCATCATTAGAATTGATTAATCATTGCCCCTAACACTAAGCTCAACACAGCAAAGATAATCCCCAATATAATCGTACATTTAGATAAGAAAGCGTCTAAACCGCGTTGCTTACCACCAAAAGAAGAGTCTGCCGCACCAGATACAGCACCGCCCATGCCTGCGTTTTTGCTATTCTGTGCAACAACTACTACGATTAATAAGATAGATACGATAACTTCTACAATCATTAAGAAATTTGTCACGACTGTCATCCTTCCTGTGTGGCTCTGGGAGAATCCAAAACCCGATGTTCTAAATACTTCTCTAATTTACGTTTAACCCTTTGTAATGCATTGTCTATAGATTTGACACTGCGATCTGTGACCTCAGCCATTTCTTGGTAAGAACGTCCATCTAGATATCCTTCCAAGACCTCCCACTCGAGTTCACTTAAAATATGACCAATATTGCGTTCAATATCATCCAATTCCTCTTGGCTGATAATAAGATCCTCAGGATTGGTAACCTTTGCTGAGGATAGCATCTCGATCAACGTACGCTCTGATTCCTCTGTATATACCGGTTTATTTAACGATACATAAGAATTTAAAGGCGCATGTTTTTGTCTTGTTGCCGACTTAATAGCTGTAATAATTTGTCTAGTTATACAAAGCTCTGCAAAAGCTCTAAAGGACGCCAATTTATCATGTTTAAAATCTCGCGTAGCCTTATAGAGGCCAATCATTCCTTCTTGAATGATATCCTCTCGATCAGCACCTACCAAAAAATAAGAGCGTGCCTTTGCACGAACAAAGTTTTTATATTTATTAACAATATAATCGATTGCAAACTCATTTTGCTCTTCTTGAGCTATGACCACAACTTGCTCATCAGTCATTTCTTTGAAATTGTAATCGGACTTGCGTGTATGAATACTGTTCATATGCTCCTCCTTACAATTGAGCAGAAAAACCAATATATTCATTATACTGGAAGTATATGTGATTTTCAACTATCAATGGCCACGCCGTAATTTCTCTAGCTTTTCAGCTACTTCAGGAGATAATAAACCTCCTACTTCATTACGTCGCAAGCTAAATTGATCTCGTCTATGTTCATGAGCGTATTGTAGTCGTTCCTCTTCCTTAGCCATGCGAATCATATTTTGCAATTCTCGAGCTGGAATCCGTAAGCCCCCAGATCCAAGAATTTGATTTTGTTCTGCTCCATCAGAGGTTACAACATATACATTGGTATATTTGCCTTTCCGCAAAAATACCTCTCGTTCAATAAAGGAATCCGCCGTCTCTCCATCCTCAGTATAGACTTCTAGAAATCCACTCGTAATAGCCTCTATAGAGCCGCCAGATTTTGTATACTTACCATCAAACACAAGGATAACTTCGTATCCCTTGAATTTTCCGTAATTCAACAATTTATCTCTAAGCTCCATACGAGCATGTTCTAATGACTCATGAGCCAATTTCTTTAGATGAGTCCAGGCGAATATCACATTATATCCATCTACAATTAAGATATCTTTTAACATAATTATTTCGCTTGACGTTGACGTACCGCTTCATACATAAGAACGGCGGCTGCCACAGATGCATTCAAAGAATTTAAATTCCCATACATAGGGATGGTAACAAGGAAATCACAAGCCTCTTTCACAACGCGGCTAATGCCCTTACCTTCATTACCGATAACGATAACTGTAGGAATTGTCATATCTGCCTCGTATAAGGTGCGATCCCCTTCCATATGAGCGCCCATGACCCAAAAACCTTGTTTCTGAAGTTGTTTAATGGTTTGGGCTACATTCCCAACTTGTACAAGTGGAATTTGCTCAATGGCACCTGCCGATGTTTTAGCTACGGTAGCATTAATAGGTGCATTGTGACGCTTAGGAATGAGAACGGCCGTAGCCCCTACACATTCCGCAGTACGGATAATTGCGCCCATGTTATGCGGATCCTCAACACCATCTGTTAGGATAAGCAAAGGTACCTCATGATTCGTCTCTTGCAGCACTTCACCTAGTTCTTTAAATTGAACGGCAGATACAAGAGCGATAACCCCTTGATGTGGTACCTCTAAATCATATTTATTCATTTGTTTGATAGGTGTTGGACGCACTTCAATGCCTTGAGATTTAGCAAGGCCAACAATATCAGCTAGACCAGTTTTTACCTTATCTTCACTGACCATAATGCGTTGAATAGAGCGACCACTTCTAAGGGCCTCTTTAACCGCATTGCGGCCTACAATATAATTATCCATACTACATACCTCGTAGAGTTATTGAAAAGGCTTGCTTCATAACATCTTGTAAGCGCTCATCTTGACGTGTTTCATAAAGAAATCCAAGTACGGCTTCAAAAGCTGTGCTACTACGATATTCTTGAACAGAACTACTTTTTGGCACATTTACATTACTATTTCTAGCACGTCGTGCAATAGCTTGTTCTTGTTCTGTGAAAGTATCCTCTATTTCAAGCAATACCTTCGCTTGTGACTTAGCACAAATAAACTCAGTAACAATGGTGTGCAACACTTGTACCTTAGATATATTCATTTGTACTACTCGCTCACGAACATACATGGAGTATACGGAATCGCCAATATAGGCAAGCATAACTGCATCTGCACTGAGGCACTCCTCAATAGTTCGTTTACGCAAACGAAGCGGCTCTTGTTCAAGAGCCGTCAACTTTTTTATTGCTTCATTCTTTAAGAATTGAAATTGTTTAAACTTCACGCTTTTTCCACCGTGCACCTTGAGGGGAATCCTCAATAGTAATACCGATTTCAGCCAAACGATCGCGGATACAATCAGCTAATGCCCATTGTTTTTGATCACGACACGCTTGACGTACAGACAAGATCACTTGCATTAATTCTTCATATTCAGCAGCATTAGCACCTGTGTTGCCTTCCCATGCTTTTTCAAGAATACCAATTACTTCTGTCATGAACTTGAAGATACGTTTAACTTCAGCAATAGCTTCTTGGCAAACAACACCTTCACGGCCTGTTACAACTTGATAGTAAATGTTGATTTCTTTAGCAAGACCGAACATGCTAGATGTAGCTAATGCAGTATTGAAGTCATCGCTCATAGCTGCTTCGAATTCTTCTTCATACTCTTTAGCTTTTTCTAATAAGTGTTGCGCTTCATCACATGGACCTGGTTCACATTTTTCAAGGTACAATAGATTTTCAATAGCAGTGCTTAAACGTTCTAAGGATTTATTTGCTTCCTCTAAACGTTCATCAGAGAAATCTAATGGACTACGATAATGTGTGCTCAACAAGAAGTAGCGCAATGCGTCTGGGCTATATTGTTCTAAAATATCTTTTACCAAGAAGAAGTTATTCAAGGATTTAGACATTTTTTCAGAATTAATGGTAATGAAACCATTATGTAACCAATAGCGTACAGATGGATGTTGACCAGAACAACCTTCAGATTGGGCAATTTCGTTTTCATGATGAGGGAAGATCAAATCACTACCACCACCATGGAAGTCAAATTCTGTACCTAAATATTTTTGGCTCATAGCAGAACATTCAATATGCCAGCCTGGACGACCGTTACCCCAAGGACTTTCCCAATATGGTTCACCTGGTTTTGCTGCTTTCCATAATGCAAAATCCATAGGATTTTTCTTACGACCATCAACTTCGATACGAGCACCTGCTTCCATATCATCTAATGTACGGCCAGATAGCTCACCATAATGTTCAAATTTATCAACGCTATAATATACATCACCATCGAGTTCATAAGCATAGCCTTTTTCAATCAATGTAGAAATCATAGCGATAATGTCTTCGATATGTGTAGAAACACGAGGATAAATATCAGCACGTTGTACACCAAGTGCATCCATTACTTCAAAATAGCTATCGATATAACGGTTTGCAATAGTATCCCAAGATACACCTTCACCATTAGATGTATTGATGATCTTATCATCTACATCAGTAAAGTTTTGTACATATGTTACTTTATAGCCTACATGTTTCATGTAGCGACGAATTACGTCCCATGTTACGAATGGACGTGCATTGCCAATATGAGGATGATTATATGGTGTAACACCACATACGTACATCTTTGCCTCACCTGGTGTTACAGGATTAAACACCTCTTTTTGGCGCGTCATAGTATTATAAACTGTAATTTCTCTCATCGTTACCGATGCCTCCATGTTCGTAAAATAAAAAAGACCCCTCATCTCATACAGAGACGATGGTCCGCGGT
>NZ_UQYC01000064.1 GCF_900545205.1 uncultured Veillonella sp.
GGATAACAAGATGATGCCTGTGAGCAGTAAATGACTGCTTCGGGTGGCTCTGGTTACCCTAAACATTTGCGTGGTGCTAACATCCCATTAGGAGCTAGAATCATTGCTGTTGCAGATTATTATGATACAACAGTTAATCCTTCTACAGAATTTTGGGCAAAAACAAAAGCTAAAGCAAAAGAAGAACTCTTTAGTGCATCCGGCTCTCTCTTTGATCCAGATGTAGTAAAAGCATTTATCGATGTGCTAGGCTAATATAATGATTAAGCGTTCACCATTCGGTGAACGCTTTTATATATAATTAAAAACTACCGCTAGCTAGTGTCAGAGCATCGAGTCTACTAGGATTATATGACCTAAGAACCTTTGCTACGGCTTCGATTGTTGCTCCTGTAGTATAAATGTCATCTACAATTAAAATACGCTTTGTGGAAAAATCAGTGTCTTTATACTCTGCGTTGATTACAAAAGCATTATCTATATTTTGATGTCGTTCTTTATGTGTTAAGGACCACATATCACTAGAAGTTTCAAACTTATATATACAATCTAGCCATACAAAATATCGTTTATCTATGTTCTCTAACGAGTATGCCCAATTCTTAAAAAATAAATCAACCTGATTATAGCCTCTCTTTTTCTTCTTAGTCTCACTTGAAGGTACGGGAACTATATAATCATATACAGTTTTACAATTGCCATTTAGAATATTAAACTCATCATATTTCATGTAAAAGTTGTACGATGCTAAAAAAGGAGCAGCCCCCTTGGACTGCTCCTTTTTTTCATTAAATTTTACATCGTAAATCATAGACTTTAGACCACCACAATAGTCTGCTAGCACACATACATCATCTACATAATGTAAAAATTTATGTGGTACATGACGAATATGTAATAGATCTTTAAAACAAGTTTCACACCAATCCCCTTGTGTTGCTACAGAGGCACCACAATGAGGACATACAGGTGGAAATAGGAAATCCCAAAGACTCATTACGAATCACATCTCCCTTGTAGTCTTTCTTTAAACAATGTATATCGTTCATCTGCATTTACAGTACGTACAGCACGTTCTATAGCGCTTGTAGTACCCACAATGATAACCTTCCGTTTTGCTCTTGTAACAGCTGTATACAACAAATTACGCTGCAACATACCACCATAACGTGGTACAAATGGAATGATAACTACACCATACTCGCTACCTTGACTCTTATGAACTGTAATCGCATAAGCAGGCATAATCATATGAGCTTCATCAATAGGTAGACGAACATCTTTATGGATAAATCGGATACAAATATCGCTTCGTGTAATGGCGTAAATGACACCAATTTCACCATTAAAGACCTCTAACTCATAGTCGTTAAGAATTTGAATAACCTTATCGCCAACACGGTAGGTAATACCATTTACACGAGCTTCCCCTTTTAAGCTATCCGGTGGATTAACAGCTTGCTGTACATATTGAGAAATTAATGTACTACCTGCTTCACCACGGCGCATAGGAGAAATAATTTGAATATCTAATTCATCGTCTACATGCTCTTGTTCTCGTTTATACACATCAATGATAGCTTTCATCATCATGTCATAAGACTTAACAGGAATAAAAGAAAACTCTTCACTTACGCTATCCAAATTCGGCATTTCACCACGGTTAATAGCATAGGCGCTTTCAACAATAATATTACCAGAGCTTTGACGATAAATCTGGTTGAGCCGTGTGTAAGGAACACAATCACTATCGAGTAAGTCTTTTAATACAAAACCAGCACCAATAGGCGGTAATTGATCTACGTCGCCAACGATAATGACATGGGCTTCTTTAGGAATAGCTGCCATTAAGGAATAGAATAAACGAACATTGAGCATAGATGCTTCATCAATGATAATAACATCAATATCTAATGGATCATCCTCATTCTTAGTAAAATCATAGGAATCACTACCTTGAACAGGTACTAATAATCTATGAATCGTAGTCGCTTCAAACTCCGTCGCCTCTGTAAGTCGTTTTGCAGCACGTCCTGTAGGAGCGCTAAGAATAATACGTCCTAGTCCACTAAGTTGGAAGCCTTTTACTAAAGCCTTAATAATCGTCGTCTTACCAGTACCAGGGCCACCAGTTATAAGGGAAAACTTTTCAAAGAAGGATAGCTGTATAGCCTCTTTTTGGGCATCCCCAAATGTAATATGATTATCAGCTTCAAACTTTTCTATAAAACTAGGAATATCTAGAGAAATTGGATCAGCCTCTAATAAGAAATCTTTTGTATAATGAACGCTCTCTACTTCAGACACATACATTTCTGGAGGATAAATATATAGGATATCTTCATAATACGTACTATATAAAGCACCTTGCTCCAAGAGACTTTCAATAAAATTAGCAATATCATCTACATCAGTTTGTAATAAATCATCTAAACGACCGATAAGTTGATCTACAGGCAAACATGTATGCCCTTGATTATCCAAACTGCGCAAAATCCATTCTAAGCCCGCTTCTAAACGGCGTGTATCACTACCTGTAATACCCAAGTGTTCTGCTAGCGTATCAGCGGTGCCAAAAAGCATATCTGGAGCCACACGTAACAAGGTATAAGGATTATCCTCGATAACAGCAATAGACTGAACACCATAATAGGTGTATACGATACGACTCCATTTAGAAGAAATATGATGGCTTTCAAAAAAGTGATTTAAATCAGATAAAATACCTTCACCAAGTAAGGTATTAAATAATTCGTCCTTAACACTTTTACGAAGTCCAGGAACATCCTTAATTTCTTCGGGACGTTCCTCCCGTAAAACTTCTAAAATACGGATACCAAAATACTCAAGAACCTTTTCTACGGACTTTTCACCAAAACCTTTAATACCTAAATTCAATAAGTAGGTCTTAGCAGCCCCCATGTTATCAGGTTTAAGTTTTTCTACACTAGTAGCATCAAATTGACGACCGTATTTTTCATGTTCTACATAACGGCCTCGAACTTCAATATCTTCTCCTTCTTTAGGAGATTCAAACTTACCAGTACAAGTAATGTATTCCTCATTATAATCCTTAAGGACAAACACGCAATACGTACGTTGTGTATTCTCATATATAGTTCGGTATACAAATCCTCGTATGGCGTCCATTATTTCTCCGTATTAGGCAAAGCTTCAATAATTTCTTGTACCGCATCGGTAATGCTACCTTCATTACCAATTTTGATATGTGCCACTTCTTCGTATAAAGGGTATCGTTCTTCATATACATTGAAGATATATTCAATACTTTCTTTTACAAGTGGACGAATTTCAAGATCCAAATCATCTAAGATATGATTCACATCACGATTAACAAATACAACAAGGCCATTATTGCGCATTAGCTTAACTGTTTTATCATAAGTAACAGTACCACCACCGGTAGCAATAACAGATGGTTTATTATGAATTAATTCCTTAATCGTGTTATATTCATATTCACTAAAAGCATCTTTACCGTCATAAATAAAGATTTTTTGAACAGATTTCCCAACCTTATCTTGAATCGTTTGATCTAGATCGTAAAAATCTCGGCCTAATTCTTTAGCTAGCATTTTGCCAACTGTTGTCTTACCAGCGCCTGGCATGCCAATGAGGAAAATATGCTTATGCATATGCTCTTTTAAAAACTCATTGCTCATAGACACAACAGTTTTTATATAATTTTCAATATAAGGTGCCAATGTTTTATCTTTGCAGTTTTCAGTATGCAACGCAATAATACTTTCATCACGTTCTTCATCAATGAGTGGTAAATGATGTTCATCTTTATATTTACCAATCTCTTTAATCAATGTAAGACGTTTTTCAAACTCTGTAACAAGTACGGAGTCAATACTATCTATTTGTTTGCGAGCTTCTTTAATATCCATGAGAACCCCCTTATTATGCTTTAGCTAAAACAGCTAAAGCCTGTTCTTCATCTACCTTCATTTGATCAATAAGATCTTGTAAGTTATTAAATTTTACTTCCCCTCTAAGATAGGAAATAAATTGTACAATTACTTCTTTTCCATATATATCTTGGTCAAAGTTAAATACATGTACTTCGCATCTATGGTACTGATTCTTAAATGTAGGATTATCCCCAATATTACCTACCCCATCATACCAAGTACCATCGATACACACGCGATTAGCGTATACACCATCTGGAGGTGTAGCCATTTCATTAGGAAGCAACAAATTCAATGTTGGGAACCCTAATGTGCGTCCTCGTTGATCACCTTTAATTACAGTCCCTTTAAATTGGAATGGTCTTCCAAGCCAATGAGTAGCATCTTCTAAACGCCCTTCGCGAATGGCCTTTCTAATCTCCGTACTTGAAATAGGAGTACTAAGTCCATCACAAGGCAATAAGGGCTGCACTAAAACTTGTATATTTTTATCCGCTAATACTTGTTTCATATAATCTGGATTACCAAGACCTTTAGCACCAAATGTAAAGTTTTCTCCAATTACAATAGCAGCTACATTCATATCTGTACAAAGAGCGCCCAAAAAATCGTCAGCACTCATTTTTAGTAACTCTTCAGTCATAGGCAACCGTAAAATATAGTCTACATTCAAATCTTCAAGAACGGAATCCATAATCTCTTCTTGAATGACCCGTTTAGGCACTCGCTCTGGATGTAGTATAGTTAGTGGATGATGTTCAAAGGTAATGATTATACTAACACCATTAACTGCCATTGCCTCATCAACGGCCTTGCGTATAACTCGTTGATGACCTCGATGAATACCATCAAAGGTACCTAGGGCATATACTTTTGTATCTTTGATTTGACGCAGTTCATCAAACGAATGTATTTGCTTCATACTTATCCTTCAATAAAAATATTTTTTTCCACCTTCAAAGAGTGGTTAGTTCGTTTCATAATCCCTATAAATCCATGAGGACCATAGGCTCTATAATAATGTTCTGGTTCAGTATAAGAAAATTCGTTACCAATAGGCAATTCCTTACCTTGCACCATCATCTTTAATTGTACACTATTTACCATCACTTTTGAAAGATGAGAAACGGCTGTATCCGTTGGTAACAATAGGCTTTCACCATGAAGCATCAACTCTTCAGCCATTTTAGCAGAATCAATATCAAATGGTCCTACTTGAGTACGTGCCAAGGATGTCATGGTTCCTGGTATACCTAATGAAACACAGATATCACGCAATAATGAACGAATATAAGTACCTCCAGAACAAGTTACACGAACTGTAAAATAAGGAAAACCATACGCTATCAGCTCAATATGTTTAATATGAATTTGACGTAATGGTAATTCTACAGGAATCCCTTTACGAGCATATTCATAAGCACGTATACCATTTATCTTTATAGCAGAATATTTTGATGGCCTCTGGTTTTGTGCACCAATAAAGGTATTTAGTGTATTAACTAATTCATCAAAAGTAGGTTTAAGCATAGCATCGGAAAGTTCTGAACTTTGAATGTATTCATTCAATAGAACGCCGTCTCGCAATACCATATCTTTATCAGGTAATACCGGTTGACCAGAACTATCTTCAGTATCGGTAAAAGTACCAAATTTACATTCTGCTACATAGGTTTTATCAAACCCCTCTGTATACTCAATAAGACGCGTAGCCTTACCAAGAAAAACGGGCAACACGCCATAGGCCATAGGATCTAAAGTACCACTATGACCAATGCGCTTTTCTTTTAAAATGCGACGACAAATAGCAACAGCATCATGGCTTGTTATACCAGGAGGTTTTAAAAATGGTAAAATGCCATCCATTATTTAATCACCTCAATGAGAGCCTGTTTCGCTTCTTGTAATGGTAGATTAATCGTACAACCGGAAGCTCGAATATGACCGCCACCGCCAAAATTGCTAGCAATAGCATTCACGTCGGTACCTTTAGATCGTAAACTTACCCGTGTTCTGTCATCAGCTTCAGCTTTCAATAAAATAGCTATATCAACAGTATCTACATTTCTAATAATATCCACAAAGCCATCTGTATCATCGCCGAGAATGTTCATAGCCTCGCGATTCAACTCGATGGTAGCTACTGTATTATTCTTGTAGAACTCAATAGTTTGCATAACTTGTTTTGTTAATTCCAGACGACTTGCAGACACAGCCTCAATCGTTTCAGAAATAACATTAGGTCTAGCACCGGCTGCTACACATTTAGCAGCCATTTCTAACGTATTGGCAGTTGTATTGCTAAATTTAAAGAAACCACAGTCAGTAGCAATAGCCATATATAAAGCAGTACCCATAGACTCGGTGATAGGCCAATTCCATTTTGTACATAAATCGGTAACGATTTCACCAGTAGCAGCAAAGTCAGGCTTCAAATATAGATGATCAGCAAATTCCGTATTAGAAATATGGTGGTCTATATTAAAAATAGGTGCACTCCATAGTGCACCTACTTTGCCAATTCGCTCATACGTGCTAGCATCCAATACCATTAGCATATCAATATCAACAGGGTTTGTTTCAAAATACGCTACATCATGGATGTGGTCCGTATATCGTAAGAATGAGTACTTCTCAGGAACTACATCATCCACTACCATATATACAGTTTTACCTTGCCCTACAAGGGCTTCGTAAAAGGCCACCATGGACCCGATAGCATCGCCATCAGGTCTGACATGGACGGTTAGCATAATAGAATTAGCTTCACACAGAGCCATATGTAATTGATTAATAGTAATCTTACTCATGTTCTGTATCCTTTGTGTTAATTTTTTTCTTCGTCCTTTTTGATTTCATTCAAAAGGGATTCAATATGCATGCTATAGTCTAAAGACGTATCCTTATCGAATGTGATAGAAGGAATATGGCGCAATTTAAGTACTTTGCCAAGCTCAGTACGAATATGACCTGCTGCATGCTTTAAAGCGATAAGTGTATCTTCTTTTTCCTTATCGGAACCAAACAAGGAGACATAAATCGTAGCTTCACGCAAATCACCTGTTACATGAACATCAGTAATAGTAGTGAAGCCGATGCGTGGATCTTTCAATCCGCGCATCAACATTTGACTTACCTCTTGTTTGATAAATTCTTGTAATTTTCTGACACGAACGTCACTCATATAAACCTCCTAAATTTGAGGTGCAATTTCTTCCATCAAGTACGCTTCGATTACGTCGCCTTCCTTGATGTCGCGGTAACCTTCTAAGGAAATACCACATTCGAAGGATGTTTTAACTTCTTTCACTTCGTCTTTGAATCGACGTAAAGAGTCAACCTTACCTTCAAATACGACAATACCATCACGGATCAAACGAACTTCAGAGTCGTTAGTAATACGACCTTCTGTTACATAAGAACCGGCAACGATAGCTTTAGGTGTAGAGATGACTTGGCGCACCTCTGCACGACCAACGACAACCTCTTTGAATTGAGGAGCCAACATACCACGCATCGCGGACTCAACGTCATTGATAGCATCATAAATTACGCGATATGTACGAAGGTCAACTTTTTCATTTTCCGCAGCGCGGCGAACATTAGCATCTGGACGTACGTTGAAGCCCATTACGATTGCATTAGATGCAGAAGCCAACATGATATCGGATTCATTAATAGCACCTACTGCAGCATGAACGATTACGATACGTACTTCAGGATTTTTAATACCTTCTAAGGATTGACGCAATGCTTCTACAGAACCTTGAACGTCAGCTTTAATGATGATGTTAAGGTCTTTTAACTCACCTTGTTGAATTTGGTTGAAGATATCATCCAATGTAACCTTGTGAGTTGCTTGCAATTCTTGAACACGTTGTTTGGCAATACGTTTTTCAGCAATTGCACGTGCTTCGTTGTCATCCATACCATTGATGATTTCACCCGCTTGAGGAACTTCAGAGAAGCCCAAGATTTCTACTGGCATAGAAGGACGAGCTACTTTAACTTTTTCACCGCGTTCATTTGTCATAGCACGTACTTTACCGTATGCTGTACCAGCAAGTACAGTATCACCTACACGGAGGGAGCCTTTTTGTACTAGTACTGTACATACAGCACCACGACCTTTATCAAGTTGAGCCTCGATAACTACGCCGTATGCTTTACGGTTAGGATTAGCTTTCAATTCCATAACTTCTGCTACAAGCAAGATATTTTCGAGCAAATCGTCGATACCTTGTTTTTGTTTAGCAGATACTGGAACCATGATTACATCGCCGCCCCATTCTTCTGGTAAAAGTCCATGTTCAGCCAATTGTTGTTTAACATGGTCTGGGTTAGCACCTGGTTTATCCATTTTGTTGATAGCAACAATAATTGGTACATCAGCAGATTTAGCATGGTTTATGGCTTCAATAGTTTGAGGCATTACACCATCATCAGCAGCTACAACAAGAACTGCGATATCTGTAGATTTAGCACCGCGAAGACGCATAGCTGTAAACGCTTCATGGCCAGGAGTATCAAGGAATGTAATTTTATTGTCGTTATAACGAACTTGGTAAGCACCGATATGTTGAGTAATACCACCTGCTTCGCCAGCTGTTACATTAGTTTGACGAATTACGTCCAACAAGGATGTTTTACCATGGTCAACGTGACCCATGATAGTAACAACTGGAGGACGAGGTTTTAATGTTTCTGGTGCATCTTCAATCTCGATGATATCAGTAGGATCTTCTTCAGGTTCTACTTCTGTTACAGTTACACCAAATTCTTCAGCTACGATTGTAGCAGTATCAACGTCAACCTCTTGGTTAATGCTAGCCATAACACCTAAGAGCATCAACTTTTTGATAATTTCAGATACTTCGCGGCCCATTTTTTCGGCTAATTCTTTAACTGTTAAAGGACCGGATAATTCGATTTCCGTAGCAATCGCTGCTTCAGCCTTACGTTCAGCTTCAGCTTTTTGTTGTAAGTACTGTTCATTACGATGTTTTACGCGATTCTTTTTCTTTTGCATAGATGTAGATAACAAGGATTGAGGACGGTTGTTACCACCTTTTTTATTTTTCTTGTTACGACGATCATTGTTATTAGAATTGCGGTTATCATTGTTTCGATTGTCGTTATTGCGATTATCATTATTACGCGCATCATTAGGACGACCATTGTTATTGCGGTTGTCATTATTGCGGTTATTATTGTTAGGGCGGTTGTTAGCGCGGTCACCAGATTGTTGGTTACCTTCGGATTTACGTGTAGGTTCAGAGATTTGTACATGACGTACATTGCCCTTTTTATGGTCATTTTGTTTAGATTGATCGTCTTGTTTTTGACCACCTTGTTTACGATTATCCTTTTTCTGTTCGTTAGAACGATTTGGATGTTGTTGTTTATGTGGCGCAGCTTCTTGTTTATGAGCTGCAGTTGGAGCAGATTTTTGTTCTACTTTTTGTTCTGTTTTTTGTGCTACTTTAGATGCTTCAGATTTCTTACTCAATTGTTTTTTTACAATTTCATAACCGGAATCATCTACAGAATTAACTGCTTTCGTAACATTTACATTATGTTGTTGCAAGATAGAAATGACCTGCTTACTTTCTACGCCGAACTCTTTGGCGATTTCATGGACGCGCTTTTTGG
>NZ_UQYC01000065.1 GCF_900545205.1 uncultured Veillonella sp.
AGAAAGACCCTTATAGGGTCAGAGCAAACCACCCGTTCTACGGGTGGTTATGATTGTGTCTAACATCAAATAAAAACTAAAAAGTCAAAAAATCAAAATTTCTGCTTGCATTTATTTTGACATCGGTTATAATAATACATGTAATTAGCACTCGGTAACTTAGAGTGCTAATAAATTGTAAATAATAACTAGTAAATAAGGAGTGACATCATATGTTAAAACCATTAGCTGACCGCGTTCTTCTCCGTTTAGAAGCAAAAGAAGAAAAAACTAAAAGTGGTATTTTCCTTCCTGATACAGCAAAAGAAAAACCTCAAGAAGGTGTAGTTGTAGCTGTAGGTGCTGGTAAAGTATATGACAATGGTCAACGTGTAGCTCCAGAAGTTAAAGTTGGCGATACTGTTATGTTCGCAAAATATGCAGGTAGCGAATTAGAAATCGATGGCGCTACTCATTTGATCATTAGCGAACGCGATATCTTAGCAGTATTATAATAGCTAACTTATAGCTTTATCAGGCTAACTATACTATTGATATATTACTTATTGCTTTAGGGCATATAATTCATTACATTGGATAGTGTTACTATCTAGGAGGTAATACATATGGCAAAAGAAATCTTGTTTAATGAAGAAGCTCGTCGCGCATTAGGCCGTGGCGTTGATCAATTGGCAAATGCTGTAAAAGTTACATTAGGACCAAAAGGCCGTAATGTTGTATTGGATAAAAAATTCGGTTCTCCAACAATCACAAACGATGGTGTAACAATTGCTCGTGATATCGAACTTCCAGATCCATTTGAAAACATGGGTGCTCAATTAGTTAAAGAAGTTGCTACTAAAACTAATGACGTAGCAGGTGACGGTACTACTACTGCAACTGTATTGGCACAAGCTATGATTCAAGAAGGTATGCGCAACGTAGCAGCTGGTGCTAACCCAATGATCTTGAAAAAAGGTATTGAAACAGCAGTAAAAACTTTGGTAGAAGAAATTAAAAAACGCTCCATTAAAGTTTCTGGTAAAGCTGAAATCGCACAAGTTGCTAGCGTATCTGCAGCTGATGAAGAAATTGGTGGTTTGATTGCTGAAGCTATGGAAAAAGTTGGTAACGACGGCGTTATCACTGTAGAAGAATCCAAAGGCTTGCAAACAGCATTAAACGTAGTAGAAGGTATGCAATTCGACCGCGGTTACATTTCCCCATACATGGTAACTGATCCTGACCGTATGGAAGCAGTTATGGATAACCCATACATCTTGATTACTGACCGTAAAATTAGTGCTATCGCAGATATGTTGCCAACACTTGAAAAAGTTGTAAAAGCAGGTAAAGAACTTCTTATCATCGCTGAAGATGTAGAAGGTGAAGCATTGGCTACATTGGTAGTAAACCGCTTACGTGGTACATTCAAAGCTGTAGCAGTTAAAGCTCCTGGCTTCGGTGACCGTCGTAAAGCTATGCTTGAAGATATCGCTATTTTGACTGGTGGCACTGTAATTACTGAAGATATGGGCCGTAAACTTGATTCTGTAGAACTTACAGATCTTGGTACAGCTCGTCAAGTTCGTATCACTAAAGATGAAACTACAATCATCGATGGTGTAGGCGATAAAGATGTTATCGCTAAACGCGTTAGCCAAATCCGTGCACAAGTAGAAGAAACAACTTCTGAATTCGACCGTGAAAAATTACAAGAACGTCTTGCTAAATTGTCCGGTGGTGTTGCAGTTATCGAAGTAGGTGCTGCTACAGAAGTAGAAATGAAAGATAAAAAACTTCGTATCGAAGACGCATTGAACGCAACTCGTGCTGCTGTTGAAGAAGGTATCGTAGCTGGTGGTGGTACTACATTCATCGATATCATCCCTGCATTGAACACATTGGAAGCTACTGGTGATGTTCAAACTGGTATTAACCTTGTTAAACGTGCAGTAGAAGAACCACTTCGTCAAATCGCTTATAATGCTGGTCTTGAAGGTTCCGTTGTAGTTGAAAAAGTTAAAAACACTGAAGCTGGCGTTGGTTTCAATGCTTTGACTGAAGAATACATCGACATGGTAAAAGCTGGTATCGTGGATCCTGCAAAAGTTACACGTTCTGCTCTTCAAAATGCTGCATCCATCGCATCTCTTGTATTGACTACTGAAACAATCGTAGCTGACAAAGTAGAAGAAAATGCTGCAGTACCTGCAATGCCTCCAATGGGTGGCATGGGCGGTATGATGTAATCAACTGCTTAGCACATAATCTATAAGATTTAGAATAATCCTAATGAATTAGGAACTATATGTTCACTTTTTCATTAGGATTATTTTTGTATGTGGATTATCAAATCGATAAAATTGATTTTGTATACAACATATGTTATAATTCTATAGAATTTAATATTGAGTCTAGTTTGACACAGTAGTTACTGACCTTTATAATATGGTTATCGAATTATTTCGATGTTGTTTAACCTGAAAGAAGGATTACTATGTTGAGCTTTATTTTTAAAAGTAAACCTAATTATGTTAATTTCGGCCTCTTAGTTTATCGTTTGGCACTTGGTATTTCCATGTTTTATCATGGATATTTAAAGTATTTGAGCGGTGCTGAAGGCCTTTATAAAGTTGGAGCTATGTTGGCACCATTAGGTGTACCTGGTGGTTATGAAATATTAGGTACTATGGCAGCATATGCAGAAATGATAGGTGGCGTACTTATAGCAATTGGTCTGTTTACACGAATTGGATCTTTGCTACTTATAGGTACATTAGCTATGGCAACAACATTAAGTCTTAGTGGCAGCTTCTTTAGCTGGGATTATCCATCTCAAATGGGATTCGGTGCACTTATGTTGTTCTTTGTTGGTGCTGGTCGCTATAGCCTAGATAAAGCTTTATTTAAATAATAATTAGGATAATAGACTCGTCGATTGATGAGTCTTTTATTTGTGTAGCGAGGTTATTATGAATACAAAAACAGTTCCGTTTACAGCTGAACAATTAGAAAATATTATTGCCCAATATCCAACGCCATTTCATATTTACGATGAAGAAGGTATCATTGAAAATATGAAATCTTTCATCGATGCATTTTCTTGGAATAAAGGGTTTAAACAATATTTTGCTGTAAAAGCGACTCCAAATCCATATATTATGCGTGTGTTACAAAAACTTGGCGTAGGTGCAGACTGCTCTTCCTTGGCAGAGTTGATGCTATGCGAAAAAGTGGGCATTACAGGTCATGATATTATGTTCACATCTAATGACACACCTTATGTGGAATATAAAAAAGCATTAGAAATGGGTGCTATTATCAACCTAGATGATATTACTCATATTGAATATTTAGAAAAAAATCATGGTTCTTTGCCTGATACGTTCTGCGTTCGTTATAACCCAGGCTCCTTAAAAGAAGGTGGCAATACAATTATTGGCCTTCCTGAAGAAGCTAAATACGGTATGACTCGTGAACAAATTTTTGAAGCATACAAACAACTACAAGCAAAAGGTGTAAAACACTTTGGTATCCATACAATGGTTGTTTCTAATGAGCTTGATATCGATGGCTTAGTTGGCACTGCTGAACTTTGCTTCAATCTTGCTGTAGATATCAAAAATGAACTAGGCATCAATGTTGAGTTTATCGATCTTGGTGGTGGCGTAGGTGTTGCTTATAAACCAGAACAAACACCTGTAGATTTCAAAGCGCTTAGCAAGGGTGTAGAAGAGGCTTACAATAGAATTCTCGTAGCTAATGGTCTTGGTGATGTAGCATTAGCTTATGAATGTGGTCGTATGGTTACAGGTCCATTTGGGTACCTTGTTTCTACAGCGATTCATAAAAAAGATATTTATCGTCATTACATTGGTCTTGATTCTTGTATGGCAAATCTTATGCGTCCAGCATTATATGGCTCTTATCACCATATTACTGTTATGGGGAAAGAGAATGCGCCTAAGGACCATGTATATGATGTAACAGGTTCTTTATGTGAAAATAATGATAAATTTGCTATTCAACGTGAGTTGCCAAAAATTGATATTGGCGATCGTATCATCATTCACGATGCTGGTGCACATGGTCACTCCATGGGCTTTAACTATAATGGTAAATTACGTTCTGCTGAGTTATTATTACATAAAGATGGCTCTGTAACACAAATTCGTCGTGCTGAAACATATGATGATTTGTTTGGCACTCTCGATTTCTCCAACCTATAATTTAATATTGAGAATCGAATAGGATGAGAATGAATATTATTAAAAGCCTATCAATATATGTAATATATGATATTCTTTTAATTCCTGTATATTTTAGTAGGAATATCTTGCTATCATTTAGATAAGAATGTATAATAATTGTAGATTGTTATGCACATACTTGCTAAGTTGGCGAGAATTACGGCGGTATTCACGTTAGTGCGTACCGCCTTTTTATATGTGTCAGTATATACGTTTTACATATAACGATTGTATGCCTCGATATTGAGGATACATAATAAAAAGGAGTGAACATTTTGGCTGAATTACTTCAGATAAAAGATTTAAAGGTATCCGTTGAAGATAAACAAATCTTGAAAGGTATCAACTTAACAATTAATAAAGGTGAAATTCACGTTGTAATGGGCACAAATGGTGCAGGTAAGTCTACACTTGCTAATGCTATCATGGGTAACTCTACATATACTGTAGACAGCGGCTCCATTATTTTTGATGGTAAAGATATTACAGAAGATGCAGTAAACGATCGTGCAAAAGCTGGTATTTTCATGTCCTTCCAAAACCCAATTTCTATTCCTGGTATCACTGTAGAAAACTTCATTCGTACAGCGAAATCTACAATTACTGGTGAAAATGTACGTGCCTTATCCTTCAAAAAAGAATTGAAAGAAAAAATGGATGAATTATCCTTTGATTTGTCCTACGCACAACGTTATGTAAATGAAGGTTTCTCCGGTGGTGAACGCAAGAAAAATGAAATTCTTCAAATGTCCATTTTGAATCCTAAATTGGCTATTCTTGATGAAACTGACTCCGGTCTTGACGTAGATGCAGTTCGTATCGTATCCGAAGGCGTACAACGTTTCCACAACGAAGACAATGCTGTATTGATCATCACTCACCACAACCAAATCTTGCAAAAATTAAAACCTGACTATGTTCATGTATTGATCAACGGTAAGATCGTTAAAACTGGTGATGCTTCTCTTGTACGTGAAATCGAAGAAAAAGGTTACGACGCATACAAAGCATTAGCATAGGAGGCACAATGGAAGAAAGAAAGAAAACCCAAGTCGCGGATATGGACCGTGGTGTCTATGATATTAAGAATGACTTTGAATATTCTTATATTTCTGATGCCGGTTTGACAGAAGATATTATCCGTGAAATTTGGTCTAATAAAAATGAACCTGAATGGATGCTTGACTTCCGTTTGAAATCTTTAGAAATCTACAATCGTATGGGTATTCCAAACTGGATTCCTGATATTTCTGGCTTAGATATGGCTAACATCCATACTTATGTTAAGCCTAAAGTAGATATGAAAGAAAACTGGGACGAAGTTCCAGAAGAAATTAAAAGCACCTTTGACCGCTTAGGTATTCCAGAAGCGGAAAAAACATCTCTTGCTGGTGTTGGTGCGCAATATGACTCTGAAGTTGTTTACCACAGTATTCAAGAAGATCTTGTTAAACAAGGTGTTATCTATACTGATATTGAAACAGCATTACATGAGCATGAAGAAATCGTAAAAAAATACTGGATGACATTGATTCCACCTACAGACCATAAATGGGCTGCTCTTCATGGTGCAGTTTGGTCTGGCGGTTCCTTCGTATACGTTCCAGCAGGCGTACAAGTAGAGATTCCATTGCAATCTTACTTCCGCTTGAATGCACCAGGTGCTGGTCAGTTTGAACATACTATGATTATTGTAGAAGAAGGTGCTAAATTGCACTTTATCGAAGGTTGCTCTGCTCCTAAGTATGATGTATCTAACCTTCATGCCGGCGCTGTTGAATTGTTCGTTAAAGACAATGCTACATTGCGTTACTCTACAATTGAAAACTGGTCCAAAAATATGTACAACCTTAACACAAAACGTTGTGTAGTAGGTAAAAACGGTACTATCGAGTGGGTATCTGGTTCCTTTGGTTCCCGAGTTTCTTGTTTGTACCCAATGAGTATTCTTAACGGTGAAGGTGCACATGCTGAATTTACAGGTGTAACATTCGCTGGTGAAGGTCAATTCCTTGATACAGGCTGTAAAGTAGTACATAATGCACCATATACAACAAGTAATGTAAACTCTAAATCCATCTCTAAATCCGGTGGCGCTGCAATTTACCGTGGCCTTTTGAAAATTGGTCCTAAAGCTGAACATTCTAAAGCAACAGTTTCTTGTGAATCCTTGATGCTTGATGCTGAGTCTCAATCTGATACAATCCCAGCAATTATCGTAGAAAACGATAATGTGGATTTAGGTCATGAAGCAAAAATCGGTCGTATTTCCGATGAAGCAATTTTCTACCTTATGACTCGTGGTATCAGCGAAGAAGAAGCTCGTGCTATGCTTGTTCGTGGTTTCGTAGAGCCAATCTCTAAAGAATTGCCACTAGAATATGCAGTAGAAATGAACAATCTAATCAATCTTGAATTAGAAGGTTCTATCGGTTAAGGAGGAATTATGAGCGAATTACTATTTAATGAACTCCCTAGACCGACATTCAGATGGTTACGCGTTAATCATACTGTAAGCTCTCTAGCTGGAGAAGATGCAGCGGTACAATCCATCGCTGTAGAAGCGAATCAAAATATTCTTTCACCATTACCTACTGGTACAGCATTACTAGATGGTAATTATGAAGGTGCCAATAAAGAAGCTGTTCTAGAATTAGTGGAAAAAGCGGAAGGCTATGCTATCAATGTACCTGCTAAAGCGAAAGAAGTAGTAGGTATCCGCATTGATGCTAATGCTCGTGTGGCAAACCGTTTCCAATTTATCGTTGGAGAAGGTGCTGAATTAGAAGTACAATTCTATGTAACAGGTTCTGGCGATGCATTGACAAATGTTAGCTATTTAAACGAATACGATGTTAAAGAAGCTGGTAAAGTTGTAGTGAAAAAGGTAAATCTTTTACCTGAACATGTACAACATATCGAGCATCGTTACACTAAATTAGAAGATAAAGCAGATGTAGAATACATCAATATTGAAATTGGTGGTAGTGAAAACATCTTGAATTACTATCACGATTTAGTAGGTCAAGAATCTCGTATGATTCATGACATTGCTTATCTTGGTAATAAAGAGCAAAAATTTGATATTTCTATGGTTATGAGTCATGGTGGTAAAAAGTCCTACAGTGATATTCATACCCTAGGTGCTCTTAGCGGTAATTCTAAAAAATCCTTCCGTGGTACTCTTGATTTCCTTCATGGTGCAACAGCTTCTGAAGGCGCGGAAGAAGATACTTGCTTGTTGTTAGACCCTACTGTAAAATCTATCTCCTTGCCACTTTTATTGTGTAAAGAAGATAATGTAGTTGGTAACCATGCAGCAAGTGCAGGCCAAATTGATCATAATAAATTGTTCTATATCATGAGCCGTGGCTTTAGTGAAGTAGAAGCAAAACATATTATTGTTGAATCTATGATTCGACCTATTATTGATCGCATTGGTGATGAAACGATTGAAGAAGCAGCATTAGCAGCTGTACGTAATAAAATTTAAAGAGGCGTTTTTATGAGACCAATTGCAGAAGCATACAAAGACTTTCCTATATTACATAAAGAGCATAATGGGCACCGCGTTATCTATTTAGATAGCGGTGCTACTGCACAAATTCCACAGTCCGTAATTGACCGTGTTGTGGAACATATGACACAACGTAATGGTAATCCACATCGTGGTTCTCATATTTTGGCTATTGAAGCATCTGAAGACTATGAAAATGCACGGGATCGCGTAGTTGAATTTATCAATGCTCGCGAACGTGAAGAAGTCGTATTTACACGTAATAGTACGGAATCTATGAACTTGATTGCCCACAGCTATGGTCTTCATAATGTGAAAAAAGGTGACAAGATTGTCATTACTGTTGCTGAACATCATGCTAATCTTGTAACATGGCAATATGTGGCAGAACAAACAGGGGCAACCTTAGAATACATGTACCTTGATGAACATGGTCATTTAAAAGATGGTGAAATCAATAAAATTGATGAAAATACTAAAATCGTCGCTTTTGCTCATGTTAGTAACGTGCTTGGTATGGAATTCCCAGTAAAAGAATTAACTGAAAAGGCTCACTCTGTAGGCGCTATTGTTGTTCTAGATGGTGCTCAATCTACACCTCATAAAAAAATCGACGTTCAAGCATTAGATTGCGATTTCTTCGTATTCTCTGGTCATAAAATGTGTGCATCTCAAGGTATTGGTGTACTTTATGGTAAACGTGAGTTATTAGAAGCGATGCCACCTTTCCTATTGGGTGGGGATATGATTGAATATGTAAAAGAACAAACTGCTACATTCAATGAGCTTCCATATAAGTTTGAAGCAGGTACACCAAATGCTGATGGCGCCGTTTCCTTACATGCGGCAATTGATTATTTAGAATCCTTTGGCATGGATGCTATTGAAGCTTATGAAGAGGAACTAGTAGCATATATTCTTCCTAAAATTGTTGCATTACCACATGTTCATGTGATTGGTTCTCAAAATCCTAAGGAAAAACATGGTGTAATTGCATTCACTGTAGATGATGTACATCCTCATGATGTAGCTACGATTTTGGACTCTAAAGGCATTTGTGTTCGTTCTGGACACCATTGTGCACAACCATTAGGTGCATTCTACAATGTATCTGCATCTACTCGTCTAAGCATGTACTTATATACTCGTAAGGAAGATCTAGATGCATTCCTAGAAGTATTGAAGACAGTTCGCTCAGTAATGGGTTTTAAAGATTAGGAGATTTACCATCAATGGAAATGGATCAATTATATACAGAACTTATTTTGGAACATAACCAAGATAAGCGTAATAAACATGAGTTAGCTCATTTTACAAATTCTGAACATGGCCATAACCCTAGTTGTGGTGATGATCTAACATTACAACTCAACGTAGAAGATGGCATTATCAAAGATGCTGCTTACACCGGTTCTGGTTGTGCTATTAGCCAAGCATCTGCATCTATGATGATTGATATCATCAAGGGCAAATCCGTTGAGGAAGCTCTTCGTTTGGTAGAAATTTTCTTAGGTATGATCAAAAAAGAGATTACCGATGAAAATGAGTTAGAAGAATTAGAAGATGCTATGGCATTGCAAAATATTTCTAACATGCCAGCACGTGTTAAATGTGCAGTTCTTGCATGGCATACATTGAAAGAGGCTTTAACGAAACAATGTTTAAGTTTTTACCTGCCTTTATGGTTTTTGT
>NZ_UQYC01000066.1 GCF_900545205.1 uncultured Veillonella sp.
AGGTATTAGTAGTTACCTTTGAACATTGTAGCAGGAGCTTCTGGTACATAATCGCCGAAGTAGGATTTGAAGTCTAAACCTAATTCATTGCAAAGGTCTTGAACTTCAAGCATTGTACCGTTAAGTACAGGGATGCCTTCAGCTTTAACTTTAGCAACAGATTCATGTTCTTTTTCGCCATGAGTGTAGATACGGTCTTGACCTTGAGCTTTAGGAGCTTCACGTAATTCTTGTAAGAATTGGGAGAAGTGTTTTTTGATTTCAGCTGGGTCACCGAAGAATTCAGGGTTGATAGCCATGAAGCCGTGGCAGATGTTGGATTTACCGCCAACCATACATTTGTTGGAAGTACCGCCTTGAGACAAGATGGAGGAGAATAATTCAGCAATCATGCCGTTACCATAACCTTTGTGGCCGCCAAGAACTTCTGTAGCACCACCTAAAGGAAGGATACCGCCGCCTTCATGACGGGAGATGTTGCCCAATACTTCAGCTGCATCAGTGGAAGGAACGCCGTCTTTGTTAACAGCCCAACCATCTGGAGTAGCTTTGCCCATTTTGTTGTACATTTCAAGTTTACCACGAGTTACTACTGTAGTGGAGCAATCGAAGAAGAAGTCAACAGGATCAGCAGGTACAGTCCAAGCGATAGGGTTGGAACCAAGCATAGCTTTACGAGCATATACAGGAACCATGATTGCTTCGGAGTTTGTACAAGAGAAACCGATTAAGCCTTGGTCGGAAGCCATTTTAGCATAGTAACCAGCGATACCATAGTGGTTGGAGTTACGTACGGATACGATACCAACACCGGATTTTTTAGCTTTTTCGATAGCCATTTCCATAGCTTTGTGGCCCAACAATTGGCCCATGCCGTCATGACCGTCGATAACTGCGGAAATTGGAGTTTCTTTTACGATTTCAGGTTTTGCGTCGATTTTGATCAAGCCATTAGTGATACCTTTGTGGTAACGAACCATACGTTGCATACCATGGCTTTGAATACCGAACAAGTCGGAAGTCAAAAGTACGTCTTGGATGATGTCAGCTTCTTTTTCGGAGAAACCGAATTTTTGGAAAGCGTCCATGCTTAATTTTTTCAATGTTTCATAAGGGAATAACACAGTGTTTTTTGCGTCTGCCATCGTTAAAACCTCTTTTCAGAAAATATGTACCTGATATAGTAACTCCAAATTTAGATATCATGAAATTAAGATGATTTCTTATGAGCTCTATATCCTCTCAAATGACAATGTCAGTATAGCACAGAAAGATGTGAGATTGAATAGTCTTACAGTCTGAAACACATTACTAAATACGCATACGTACCGGTGATGTTTGTCACATATTCCTAGGGCAGTTACTGAAACAACTGATTATACCTAAAACTATATGGTTATGACTTTTAGTTATGATTGCATATTTTTTTTATAGATTTGCAGTATTTTTATAGAGCTTATTAGTATATCTGTTTAGGCTTTGAGTAAGAATGAGAATGGATAAATATCGATAAAACTTGAAATGTTCAGTATTATATATAAAAAATATTGATGAGTATATTAACGTATTGTGATAACTGAATGCATTGTTATGCAATATATGCAGTATTCTTAATCTTTACAAAGTTAGAAAATGTATTAAAGGTTACACTTATACAAAGGATGCTGTAATATAATATAAATATACATCCTATAGTTTATATAATTTATAAGCGAGGTGCTTATTTTGAAAGAATACAAATCAGTATGTCCATATGACTGTCCAGATGCATGTGGGCTCATCGTATCTGTAGAGAACAATAGAGTAGTATCTGTTCGTGGTAACAAAGATCATGCTTTTACCAGAGGCACATTATGCCCTAAGATGGCGCATTATGAACGAGTGGTTCATTCTCCGTTGCGTTTACAGTACCCAATGAAACGAATTGGTAAAAAGGGGGGGGGAGAAGATCAATATGTGCGTATCAGCTGGGATGAAGCATTAGATACTATCGTTAATAATTTTAAAGACACCATTAGTACTTATGGTAGTGAAAGTATCTTACGTTACTCCTATGCAGGCACTATGGGTGTTATTCAAAGTCCAGCAGCAGATTACTTTTTCCGCCGTATTGGGGCGACAGATCAAGACCGTGGTATTTGCTCTCCCGCTAAGCAGGCCGGTTTCCGCGCTGTTTATGGAGATACATTAGCTATTAAACCGCAAGAGGCACAACATAGTGATTTAATTGTTTTGTGGGGCATTAATGCGACTGCTACCGATGTTCATATCTTACATGATGTAAACGTGGCCAAAAAGAATGGTGCTCGTGTTTGGATTATAGATACCCATAAAACCTATACCTTTAATCAAGCTCATGAACATATTTACGTAAAATCTGGCAGTGATGGTGCTTTAGCATTAGGCATGCTTCATATTATCCATCGAGATGGATTAGCAGATATAGATTTTATTAAGAAACATGTTCAAGGTTATGATGAGCTTGTAAATGATGTGTTGCTTGATTTTACACCTGAAAAAGCATCTGAGCTTTGTGGCGTTTCCGTAGAGCGTATGACCGAGTTTGCTCATGCATACGCTAACGCTAAGGCTCCATTTATACGTCTTGGCAGTGGATTGTCACGCTATGGAAATGGTGCCATGAGTTGTCGTGCCATTAATGCATTACCTGCTGTAGTTGGCGCTTGGCAACACCTAGGAGGTGGTTTGCTATCGAGTGCCAGCGGCAGTAAGTTTGTTGGCAAAGAAGTGATGCAGCAGGCTCATGTTGCTGCACCAGCTAAGCGTTTGATGCCTATGATTAAACTTGGTAAAATGCTTACAAATCCATCAGGTACAGCAGTTCATAGCCTTTATGTGTTCTCTAGTAACCCTGCTATAACAGCGCCTGATCAAAATGTAGTACGAAACGGTTTGATGAGAGATGATTTGTTTACAGTTGTTCATGAACGATTCTTTACCGACACATGTAAATATGCGGATATTATTTTACCGGCCACTACATCTGTAGAACATGATGATATATATAACTCTTATGGGCACTATACCATCGGAACTGGCTATAAATTAATCGATCCTGTTGGTGAATCTAGATCCAATTGGCAAGTGATTTCTGAGTTAGCTAAACGAATGGGGCTTCAAGATGAATTCTTTAACCTTAGTGAACGGGAGCTAATAGAACAAATTGTTCGTACATCTAGTCGTATATCTGAGGTCGATCAAGATGTAATCTTACAAGGTGAACCTGTAGAGATGACATTGCCTGAAAATTACAAATTAGATTTTAAAACGCCATCTGGAAAGATTGAATTATATAATCCGCATGATGTGGAACCATTAATTCGTTATTTGCCACCATATGGAGATAATGCACCGTTCTGGCTCATCATAGGTAATGATATTCGTATTTTAGATTCTAGCTTCTGTGAACTTGAGTTTGATGATCCTGAGCTTATGAAACTACGTATCAACCCTGAAGATGCAAAGGTATATAACATTAATGATGGGGATGAAGTAGAAATCTATAATGATCGTGGTAGCGTAAAAATTAGAGCTTACTATGATGAAGAGGTACAACGAGGTACATTAGTAACACTTGGCGTGTGGTGGCAATCACAATCTAGTGATCCTAATGTAGGTATTAATGTACTTACAGCAGATAGACCTACGGATCAAGGTTGGGGTAGCACATTCTATGATGTGCAAGTTCACATTAAAAAGGCGGATGTTTAATTTCCTTTACTTATAGGAATAATATTATGCTGATATATCATAACAAGGATATTTTTATTGCATACATATCCTCATTAGGATTATAATAGTAATATTATTTTTATATATAACCTGAAGGGGGTTACGTTTATGAATGGTAATGATAAATTATCTGCCCGTGCCTATTGGGCTATAGGCATGATGTTATTCGCCCTATTCTTTGGGGCAGGGAACTTGATCTTCCCAGCGGCCTTAGGTCAACATTCTGGTGATAACGTAGGTTGGGCTTTGCTCGGCTTCGTATTAACAGGTGTAGGCCTTCCACTATTAGGTGTTGCAGCGATGGGGTACTCCTCCTGTAAAGATGTTGAAGAACTTGCGAGCCGTGTTCATCCGATTTATGGCTTGTTGTACACAATTTCTCTTTACTTGAGTATCGGTCCAATGTTTGCGACGCCACGTACTGGTACTGTAGCTTATGAAATTGCAATTAAACCTTTCACAGAAGGTTTAAGCATGAATATGGAACCAATTTTCTTGGCATTATTCTTTGGTGTTTCTTTGTGGTTATCCATTAGTCCACAAAAGCTTGTTAATCGTATCGGTAATATTTTGACACCAGCATTACTACTTGTAATTCTGTTGTTAATTATTAAATCCTTTATGACTCCGCTAGGCGGCTATGCAGTGCCACAACCAGCTTATGGTGATGCACCTACAGCTGTGTTGCAAGGTTTCTTGGACGGCTATAATACGATGGATGCGTTGGCTTCCGTAGTATTTGCTATTCTTGTAATCGACTTTGTACGTCTTAGCGGCGCTACATCTCGTGCGGTTATTACAAAAACAGTAATGGAAGTAGGCGCTATTGCTGTAGGTCTTCTCGGTATTGTTTATGTATTTATCGCTAACATTGGTGCTACTAGTGTTGAACGCTTTGGTTTGTTTGATACAGGTGCTCCTGTGTTGTCCGTAAGTGCTAACTACTTGTTCGGTGAATTCGGTCAAATTATCTTGGCTATCATCGTTCTTCTAGCTTGCTTGTCTACAAGTATCGGTCTTATCACTTCTTGTGGTACGTACTTCCACAAGTTGACACCGAAGATTAGCTATAAATTATATGTAGTAATCTTCTCCGTAGCAGCATTTGGTCTTAGCATGTTCGGTTTGAAAACAATCATCAGTGCAGCGATTCCAGTGTTGATGCTCTTGTATCCGTTAACGATTGTAATCATCTTGTTGGCACTTCTTCACAATGTGTTCGGTGGTCGTCGTTGCGTATACGCATGGACAATGGCTTTCACAATGATCTCTGCTCTTATGACTGGTCTTGAAACGGCAGGTATTGCACCTGCTGCATTGGAACAGCTCTTTACTCAATACATTCCATTCCAGGCTGCTGGGATGGGCTGGGTGAGCTTTGCGGTATTAGGCTTCGTTGTAGGTCTTATCCATAAAGGTCTTGTGTCCGAAAATAAATAATATCATTAATGGTTCTATACTTTCGTTTTTGGTGAAAGTATAGAACCTTTTTGTGTCTTCAGGGTTGTCATATAAAATTGATTTTGTGAGTAGAAGTTTCTATAATAAGAATATAGATAATGAAAGAAGGAAGGAAGATTTTATGCGTAGTACTCATTGTTTACCTAGTTATAGTTTTGGCGGTCATGAGGTGTTTAACGCTATTCCCAAATTTACAAAATTATATGGTAAGTCTGTAGCTATCATCGGTGGTGAGACAGCTCTTTCTAAAGCTTTGCCACACATTCGTCCAGTGCTTGATAAAGCAGGGATTAAAGTGCTAGATATTATTCACTTTGGTGGAGAGTGTACTTTCGCTCGAGGTAAGGAAATTGCACAAATGGCTTCTGTAAAAGATGCGGACTTTATATTTGCTGTTGGTGGTGGTAAGGCCATGGATACGGTAAAAGTAGTAGCTCTAGAGTTAGATGATAAACCATTCTTTACAATTCCGACCATTGCCTCTACTTGTGCTGCAACGTCAGAAGTAGCAGCTGTATACACTGCAGAGCATACTTTTGATGACGTAGCCTTTGTAAATCATCCTCCTGTGCACTGCTTTATTGATGCTGATATTCTCGTAGAAGCGCCAAGCCGTTACTTGTGGGCGGGAATGGGAGATACTATTGCAAAACACTATGAAACTCATCTTTCTGCTCGCAATCGTGAGCAAGATTATAATACTCAGTTAGGCCTTACTCTAGCTTCTATGTGTAGTGAACCAATTTTAGTACATGGTATACAAGCCTATAAAGACAGTCAAGCTAAAAAACGTAGTGATGCATTTGATACCATTGCTATGACTGTTATCTTTACTACCGGTATTGTATCGGGTTGTGTTCCTATGGCATATAATAGTAATATGGCTCATGCTGTATGTTATGGCTGTGTTACTAATAAAGAAACAGAAGAAAACCATTTGCATGGTGAAATGGTAGCATATGGCTTACTTATTTTGTTAACCGTTGACCAACAAATGGATGAATTACAACGGTGGTTGCCAATATACCGCGAATTAGGTTGGCCTACTAAACTTTCACAGTTAGGTCTTACTGCATCGCATATTCCTCAAATTGTTGAAAAGGCTACATCTGTTCATGATATTGATGTATCTCCGTACAAAATTACTGCAGATATGTTGACTAAGGCTATTCAATATATGGAATCTCTTGATTAATATAATTTGTAACCGTTTGTGTATGTTATGTGATGAGGTTATAAATGCGAAAAATTGTAAAGGGTGGCTTATATCGTCATTTTAAAGGCATGTACTATTATGTGTTAGATGTTGCAACTCATTCGGAAACGAGTGAACAGTTCGTAGTGTATCAAAAATTATATGATCAACGTGACTTATATGTACGACCACTAGATATGTTTTTGAGTGATGTGGATCAAGAAAAATATCCTGATGTAGAACAAAAAGAACGGTTTAAGCTAATGAGCGGACGTGATTAGGAGGGCCTGTGGAACAGAAGTTTTTCTTTTTCGATATCGATAATACATTAGCTGTATGGCCAGAAGGTAAAATCCCTGACAGTGCTCAATATAGCTTAGATGAATTAAAACGCCGTGGCCATCGGGTAGCACTAGCGACAGGCCGTATCCAAGTAGATGCAAAGCGCTTTGCGGAACAAGCGGGGCTTACAGATTTTGTAGCAGATGGCGGTCATAGTGTGACCGTTAATAATGAATTAGTATCCATGATAGGTATGGATCGTGATGCGTGTATAAAGTATTTGGAGTACCTAGAATCCCACAATATTCCTTGGGCTGTAACAGATCGGAATAAATTAGGACGAATTACGCCGTATAAAGAAATTTTAGATTGGCATCCGAATTGGGATGTATTTAAAACGACAGTAGACCCTAATTTTGACTTTCATAGTGTAGAAGAATTTTACAAGATTTATGTGTTCTTCAAAGAAGGGGAAGAAGAGGAGAAAGAAATTGAGCATATGACACACAAGCTTATTCGTTATGGTGATGGCTGTGTTTTATATGAACCAATGGAAAAAGCCTTGGGTATTCGCAATATGCTGGATTATTTTGGCATGAAGCCTAATCAAGCTGTTGTCTTTGGCGATGGGTATAACGATTTATCCATGTTTAGACCGGAATGGCTTAACATTGCCATGGGGAATGCACGTGCTGAATTAAAAGAAAAAGCCGATTATATCACTACCGATTGTGATAAGGACGGTATCTATAATGCGTGCAAACATTTCAAGTGGATTGATTGAGTTCTAATGTCCTCATTGTAGACTAAAAAACTGAACAATTTGATGGTAAATAATGACTGATCTATAACTGAAAGTATAAGGTTATATAAATTGGTAAATTTAATAATTATTTAAACCAAATTTTCTCTAAAACATGATATACTAAAAAAGAGCCGCTCACGGGTTGAGCGGCTTTTCTATGTGAATTTTACATACATGTTAGTATAAACAATATATTTTGGGGGAACTATGAACTGGAAACGCTTAGCTTTATGCGCAATGTTGGGGATTACAATGCTTGGTACAGCAGCTTGTGGTACAAAAAGTGGGGAACAACCACAAGGTAATACTGTAAAAGCAGAAACTGTAACCATGCCTAATTTCTCTAATGCGCCAATCGCTGATGAGTATGCTATTTTTGATACAAATTATGGTCAATTCAAAGTTCGTTTGCTAGGTTCTAAAGCACCTATTACGGTAAAAAACTTTGATTATTTAGTAAAAAAAGGTTTCTATAATGGTGTTACATTCCACCGCGTTATTGAAGGCTTTATGATTCAAGGTGGGGATCCAGATGGTACAGGTGCTGGTGGCCCTGGTTATACCATTCCTGATGAGTTCTCCAACGATTTACACTTCAATAAAATGGGCGTCCTTGCTATGGCGAACCGTGGTCCTAATACAGGGGGGTCTCAATTCTTCATTACCTTGGGGCCTACAGACTGGTTAGATAATAAACACACTATCTTTGGTACTGTAGTACAAGGTATGGATGTAGTTGAAAAAATCGGTAAAGTTAAAACTGGTCGTAATGATAAACCAGTAGAACCAGTCATCATCAATACTATTAGATTAGAACCGATTACTGACGATGCAAAAAATGGCAAATAAAGATGCTAAGTCTGAAGAGCGACACTATGTGTATTTAGTGCGTTGTGCAGATGATTCTTTGTATTGTGGGTGGACTACCGATCTTGAGCGTCGTATGGAGGCTCATAATGGACATGTTCCAGGCGGTGCGAAATATACTCGCGGGCGACGTCCTGTTACGTTGGTATATTCTGAAAGCTTTTACAATAAACAGGACGCACAACGTAGAGAATATGCCATAAAACAGATGACAAAGACTAAGAAATTGCAACTCATTGAGGGTGCAAAATAGTCCTTAATTATGGTATAATATGATGATTAATTACTGCCATGGAGGTTACGAAATGAAGCGGGTTCTAGTGTCCGTAAAAAGTGTACAACGAGATATGGACGGCAAGGATACCGTAGTGGAGCTGATTTCCCCTGGTACGTCACATAAAAAGGGTAATACACAATATGTGCGTTACGAAGAATCTAGTGTGACGGGCATGGATGGGGTTAAGACGACCATTAAAATCCATGATGATTCAATTGTGCTGCTTCGTACAGGAGCGGTCAATATGCGCCATCAATACGTCCGTGGTGAAGAGCGCGAGTCCGTGTATGAAACGCCGTATGGCGATTTACACATGGCCGTAAAAACTCATGAATTAACAGTAGACTTTCACGAAGGCGTAGGTCATGTTCATTTAGGATATGATATTTCCGTCGAAGGTGAATGGCAATTTTATAATCAGTTAGATATAGACGTGCGGGAGGATACAGAGCATGGACATGAAGGAAATCCTGAAATCGGGGATTGAACAGGCATTACAAGA
>NZ_UQYC01000067.1 GCF_900545205.1 uncultured Veillonella sp.
GTAGCCTTTTATAATGGCACTCAATTATTAGGAGGTGCTGTTATCGATCGCGTATGTTAGAAAGGAGAAAACAAGTTCTTTGAACTTGTTCACATAATATGTCAACGAAAAAGATTAGAAACTTCTGTATTATAGCTCATATTGACCATGGTAAATCTACCATCGCCGATAGATTAATTGAATATACTGGCACATTACAAAAACGCGAAATGGAAGCCCAAGTTCTAGACTCTATGGATTTAGAACGGGAAAGGGGCATTACCATTAAAGCCCAATCTGTTCGCATTTTGTATAAAGCACAAGATGGTGAAGAGTATACATTGAACCTTATTGATACTCCGGGCCATGTGGATTTCAGCTATGAAGTATCTCGTTCTCTTGCAGCTTGTGAAGGCGCATTACTCGTAGTAGATGCTGCACAAGGTGTAGAGGCACAAACGTTGGCAAATGTGTATCTCGCTTTAGAACATGATCTTGAAATCATTCCTGTTATTAACAAAATTGATTTGCCTTCTGCAGATCCTGATCGAGTTAAACATGAAATTGAGGATATTATTGGTTTAGATGCATCAGAAGCAGTTTTATGTTCTGCTAAATCTGGTATTGGCATTCCAGATATTTTGGAAGCTATCGTAAATAAGGTGCCTGCACCGCCAGATAAATCTGATGAACCAACTAGAGCTTTGATTTTTGATAGCCGTTTTGATGCGTATAAAGGCGCTATTGCTTATGTACGTGTAAAAGAAGGTACGATTAAAGCAAAAGATACAATCCGTATGATGCATGATAAAAAGGATTTTGATGTAACAGAACTTGGTATCTTTACACCAAATCTTGTACCTGTTCAGGAGTTACCATGTGGCTCTGTAGGTTGTATTGCAGCTAGCATTAAGAATGTAGCTGATTGTCACGTTGGTGATACTGTAACATTAGCTAATAATCCGGCACCAGAACCATTACCTGGCTATCGCAAAGCTGTATCTATGGTTTATTGTGGCTTATATCCAACAGATTCTAAAGACTATGAAAATCTTCGTGATGCACTTGAAAAGTTACAACTTAATGATGCTGCTTTAGAATACGAAGCTGAAACATCTTTGGCATTGGGCTTCGGATTCCGTTGTGGTTTCCTCGGCCTATTACATATGGATGTTATTCAAGAACGGTTGGAACGTGAATATAACTTATCCCTTATTACAACTGCTCCATCTGTAAACTATAAGGTTTACAAGACAAATGGAGAAATGCTCGAAGTGGACAATCCTGCTAAATTACCACCACCAACAGAAATCGACTACATTGAGGAGCCTTATGTAAAAGCTACTACAATCGTACCTAAAGATTTTGTTGGCACTATTATGGAATTGTCTCAAGATAAACGCGGTGAATATCAATCCATGGAATATTTGGATGAAACACGTGTATCCGTTGTATATCATTTACCTTTAAGTGAAATCATTTACGATTACTTTGATAAATTAAAATCTGCTACAAAGGGGTATGCATCTCTTGACTATGAATTGATTGGCTATAAACAATCTCCAATGGTTAAGATGGATATTCTCTTAAATGGTGATCCTGTAGATGCTTTGTCTATTATCGTACACAAAGACCGTGCTGCTACACGTGGACGTGCATTAGCGGAAAAATTAAAAGAACTCATTCCTCGTCAAATGTTTGAAATTCCTATTCAAGCAGCAGTAGGTACGAAGATTGTAGCTCGTGAAACTGTAAAAGCTTGGCGTAAAGACGTTTTAGCGAAGTGTTATGGTGGCGATATTTCTCGTAAACGTAAATTGCTAGAAAAACAAAAAGCCGGTAAGAAACGCATGAAGTCTGTAGGATCTGTAGAGATTCCACAAGAAGCATTCATGGCTATTCTCAAGGTTGAGGACTAATATAATGAAAACAGATTCTAATACTTTGAATCTGTCTACACTTGGGGATATGGGCTTGTATGTCCATATCCCTTTTTGTAAACAGAAATGTATGTACTGTGATTTTCCAGCTTATCAAAACCTACAAGATTATTATGAAACCTATGTATATGCATTAGTACAAGAAATAGATCTATGGGTTACAGAACACCCAGAATCTAAATCTAGACCTATTGATACCATTTACTTTGGTGGTGGTACGCCGACTGAATTGTCAATTCAACAACTAAAGATGATTCTTGATAAAATTAAAAGCACTTTTACAATTACTGATGATTGTCATATGACTATTGAATCAAATCCTGGAGAAGTAGATTTACATTATTTAACGAAATTGGTTAAACTTGGTTTCAATCGTATTAGCTTTGGTGTTCAAACCTTTAATGATAAGGCACTTACTATGCTGCATCGCAGTCATAATGGTGAAAAGGCTAAACAAGCGGTTTACGATGCTAAAGAGGCTGGATTTACTGATATCAATATTGATTTGATTTATGGTTTGCCACGACAAACCTTAGAGGATATTCAGCATAATTTAAATATTGTAAAAGATTTACCGATTAATCATATTTCAACGTATGGACTTCAAGTTGAGGTAGGGACTTATTTATATCATTTAGTAGAAAAGAACCTTATTTCTATTCCTAGTGAAACCATTGATGAATCTATGTATGACATGATTATGGCTGGGTTAAAAGATTTAGGTTTTGAGCGATATGAAATTTCTAATTTCAGTAAGGATAATTCCTATAGTCGTCATAATTTAAAATATTGGCACTATGTAGATTATTTAGGCTTTGGTGCAGGTGCTCATTCTTTTTATGACGGAGTACGCCGCAGTAACAATCGTAATGTAATGCCTTATATACAAGCTGTTGATCGATATACTATGCCTATTATCGATACGGAGACTATTACGGTAGAGCGGGCCCAAGAGGATTTTTGTTTTTTAGCACTTCGCACTAAATGGGGCCTTGATGAGCTAAAATTCAAAAATAGATTTGGTGTATCTGTTCATGATTTATTTGGCGCTACAATAAAAGATTTAGTTAGCAAAGGCCTATTAGAATATGAAAATGATAGTTATCATTTGACCTCGGAAGGGGCAAAACATGGTAACTATGTATTTAGTCAATTTATTCGTGAGTAATTTTTCACAGTTTCTCAAAATCTAATATGTTAGTATAAATAGGATGATGATGAATAAGCATGCTAGATTTGAGGAGGAACGATGAAGACATCGGTTATTTTACACGGTTTACATAATGAATTTACTTTAGACCAAATGAAGGCATGCATAGAATTAGCTGAAAAATATGGTGGATCCTTCCGTCATGTTGTAACAGGTATACAAATTACAGGTATTGAAAAAGAAGATAAGGAACAGCTTATTTCCGAATTACCTGAAGGTGTAACTACGGTTATTCATAGAGGGGTTAATTCCTTAATTGCCTGCGTTGGTAAAGGCTATTGTAAAAATGGCCAAATGGAAACAAAAGAGTTAGCTGATTATGTGGAGAGAAAACATTACGGCCGAAAAACATCTCATAAGTGCAAAATTGGCATCAGTGGATGTGGTCGTAACTGTCCAGATGCAATGGTAAAAGATATTGCCTTTATTGGTACGTCTCAAGGTTTTATGTTAGCTGTTGGCGGCAATACAGGTATGAGACCAGAAGCTGGCAAAATTTTGGCTAGACAACTTACTGTAGAGCAATCCAAAAAAGCTGTAGATATTTTAGTTGATTGGTATGCGGAACATGGGAAACCACGTGAGCGTATGGGAAAACTGTTAGAACGACTTGGTAATCCATTAGAAGGTGTAGAACTATAAATTATTATATTTATACTTCTCATTGATTTATGGTTCTGGTTTACGATTCTTAATCTATAAATTTGCATGGCTAGAAAGTAATCTAACTAAGAGCTCATTAACAACAAAATTACAATAGAATTATTACAAATATTAACACTTATACTATTTCAGGTTTTAATAACATAAATTTTATTAGACCAACATATTCTAAGATTGAAATTTTAGTATATGACATAAACGTAGATAGTATAAGTGTTTTCTTATTGTTATACTTTGATTTTTTGACTAATTAATTAAAAATATTGAATTGTCTTTTTGACTAAATAGGTATTATTTGACTTTTTAAGGATTTTTTTGCTTGACAATTTTTTCCAATGTGATAATATTATACATGCGATTAGCACTCAAAGTTTATGAGTGCTAACAAGAGGTGTCATTATGGATGAAAGAAAACAGCGCATCTTGCGAGCCATAATTGAAGACTACGTTAAATCTGCTGAACCGGTAGGGTCAAGAACCATTGCTAAGAATTATAATCTTGGTATAAGTCCGGCAACAGTGCGAAATGAAATGTCCGATTTAGAGGAGTTAGGCTATTTGGAGCAACCTCATACATCGGCTGGACGTATTCCTTCAGCTAAAGGCTATCGCTTATATGTTGACTCTATGTTGAGTCGACAACCTGTTCCATTACAGGATGCTGAAAAAATTGAAATGTTATGGAAACATTCCAATGGATCAACGAGTGAGCTCTTCTTAAATATGGCTAAATTATTATCACAAGTAAGCCATAGCATGAGTTTATTCTTAGCTCCAGCTCATGATAGAGCATTAATCAAATACATTCATGTGTTGCCCCTCGATTCACATCAAGCAGTTATGGTTGTTATTACTGAGACTGGTGCTCTTGATAATGAATTGATGTACTTTACTGAAGGCGTTTCGCCTGATGTATTACAAAGTTTGGCTATGCAATTTAGCAATGCATTACAGAATGTAAGTATTGGTCATGTAACGGCTGAAGCGTTAGGAACACTTTTGATTCATATGGAAGGACCCCAAGGGATTTTGATGATCCTTTCAGAAACATTATTACGAGCAATTAATAAACGTAAGTTGTTCTATTCTGTAGGTACCACGGAGTTGTTAAATCAACCAGAGTTTAAGTCTGTTGAAAAAGTACAACCCTTACTTTCATTAGTGGAAGAGCAAAATCAATTGGGACAACTTTTAAAGGATGATTCACCTACACCGGTGAAGGTAAAGATTGGCGATGAAAATGATACCGAAGCACTACATTCTATGAGTGTGGTACAAGCTGATTTCACAAATCAAGATCAGCCTATTGGTACACTTGCTATTCTAGGACCGACACGTATGGAATACGGTCGTATTATTGGAATGTTGTCTCACATGAAACATATGATGGAATCTATGGTAAAAGAACAAAAATAGAAAGGGTATATAATGGCTGAAGAACAAGACATTAAACAAGAAACAGTAGACGAAACAGCAAATGCTACTAATGTAGAGGAACCGGCTGTGGAAGAAACTGAAGAAGTTGTTGCTGACGCTGCTCACGTATTAGATGAGCTTAAAGCAGATTTCGATAATCGATATAAGCGTTTGCAAGCTGACTTTGAAAACTTCAAACGTCGTACTAATCAAGAAAAAGAGCAACTTGCAGGATATGTTAAAGGGGATGTACTTACAGATTTACTTCCTGTATTAGATAACTTTGAACGAGCTGTTCAAAGTCCCGCAGAAGGTGATGCTAAGGTATTCCTTGATGGATTTATCATGATTCATCAAAACTTGATGGCTATGTTATCTAAACATGGTTTAGCCGTTATCGATGCGGTTGGTAAACCATTTGATCCAAATTTCCATCAAGCGATTATGCGAGTGCCGTCAGATGAATATGAATCTGATACGGTATGTGAAGTATTGCAAACTGGCTATACTGTTGATGGTCGTTGTATTCGTCCAGCAATGGTAAAAGTTGTTGAATAGATTATAAAGGTTTTAGGAGGCATATATTATGGCAAAGGTAATTGGTATTGATTTAGGTACTACAAACTCTTGTGTTGCGGTTATGGAAGGCGGCGAACCTACGGTTATTACTAACCAAGAAGGCGCGCGTACAACTCCTTCCGTTGTTGGTTTTGCAAAAAATGGCGAACGTTTAGTTGGTCAATTAGCAAAACGTCAAGCTGTATCTAACCCAGAAAACACAATCATTTCTATTAAACGTCACATGGGTACTGACTACAAAGTAACTGTAGAAGGTAAATCTTATACACCACAAGAAATTTCTGCTATGATTCTTCAAAAAATCAAAGCTGATGCAGAAGCTTACTTGGGCGAACCTGTAAAACAAGCTGTTATTACAGTTCCAGCATACTTTACAGATGCTCAACGTCAAGCTACAAAAGACGCTGGTGCGATTGCTGGTCTTGAAGTACTTCGTATCATCAACGAACCTACAGCAGCTGCTCTTGCATATGGTGTAGATAAAGATGAAGACGGTAAAGTTCTTGTATTTGACCTTGGTGGTGGTACATTCGACGTATCTATCCTTGAACTTGGTGATGGCGTATTTGAAGTATTGGCAACATCTGGTAATAACCATCTTGGTGGCGATGACTTCGACCAACGCATTATGAACTACCTTATTGAAGAATTCAAAAAAGAATCTGGTATCGATTTATCCAATGATAAATTAGCTGACCAACGTTTAAAAGAAGCTGCTGAAAAAGCTAAAATTGAATTATCTGGCGTAGCTAGCACAAATATCAACTTGCCATTCATCACAGCTGATGCTACTGGTCCTAAACATTTGGATGTAACATTGACTCGTGCTAAATTTGAAGAGTTAACTGCTGATTTGGTACAAGCTACTATTGAACCTACTCGTAAAGCTATGAACGATGCTGGCTTATCTGCATCTGATATCGATAAAGTGTTGTTAGTTGGTGGTTCTAGCCGTATCCCAGCTGTACAAGAAGCTATTAAAAAAGTATTGGGTAAAGAACCAACTAAAAACGTTAACCCTGATGAATGTGTAGCTATCGGTGCTGCTATTCAAGGTGGTGTATTAGTAGGTGAAGTAAAAGACGTATTGTTACTTGATGTAACTCCATTGTCTCTTGGTATCGAAACAATGGGTGGTGTATTCACACGTATTATCGATCGTAACACTACAATTCCTACATCTAAATCTCAAGTATTCTCCACTGCAGCAGATAACCAACCATCTGTAGATATCCATGTATTGCAAGGTGAACGTGAGTTCGCAGCAGATAATAAAACATTGGGTCGCTTCAACTTGGATGGTATCCCAGCAGCTCCTCGTGGGGTTCCTCAAATCGAAGTAACATTCGACATCGATGCTAACGGTATCGTACACGTAAAAGCTAAAGATTTGGGTACTCAAAAAGAACAAAAAATTACAATTACTTCTTCTAGCGGCTTGAAAGAAGACGAAATCGAACGCATGGTTAAAGAAGCTGAAGCTCATGCAGCAGAAGATAAAGCTAGAAAAGAAGAATTAGATGTTAAAAACAATGCAGATTCCTTGGTATACCAAGCTGAAAAAGCATTGAAAGAACTTGATGGTAAAGGCGATACTGCTTTATTGAAAGAAGTGGAAGAAGCAAAAGATAAATTGAAAAAATCTATCGAAGCTGGCAACATCGAAGACATCAAAAAAGATAGTGAAGCTTTGGAACAACCATTACATAAATTAGCAGAACAAATGTATGCAGCAGCACAACAAGCTCAACAAGCAGCTGGTGGTGCAGATCAAGGTCAACAACAAACAAAATCTGATGATAATGTAGTTGATGCTGATTACACAGTAGTGGATGACGACAAGAAATAAGAAGGGTTGGTAACTAATGGCACGTGATTATTATGACATCTTAGGGGTTAGCAAAAATGCCTCTCAAGATGAAATCAAAAAAGCCTTCCGTAAAAAGGCACGCCAATACCATCCAGATGTAAATAAAGATAATCCAAAGGAAGCGGAAGCAAAGTTTAAAGAAGCTAACGAAGCTTACGAAGTATTGTCTGACGAAACTAAAAAAGCTCAATATGACCAATTCGGCCACGACGCCTTCAAACAAGGAGGCGGCGCTGGCGCCGGTGGTTTCCAAGGTGGCTTTGGCGGTTTCGGTGGTCAAGCTGGCGGCTTTGGTGATATCTTTGGCGACATTTTTGGAGGCATGTTTGGCGGTGGACACCAACAACAAGGCCCTCAAAAAGGCAATGACTTGCGCGAAGATATTGATATTTCCTTTGAAGATGCAGCCTTTGGTAAATCTATGGAAATAGAAGTGCATCGTCATGAAGAATGTGATCACTGTCATGGTACTGGTGGTGAACCAGGATCTCGTGTCGATACTTGTCCAAACTGTCATGGTTCTGGCCAAGAAGCGGTTATTCAAAATACTCCATTTGGACGTATGCAATCCGTTCGCACTTGTTCCCGCTGTCATGGTACTGGTAAAAGCATTGAAAAACCTTGTTCCAAATGTCGTGGAACAGGTGAAATGTTGGCAAAACGTAAAATCTCTATCAAAATTCCAGCAGGTGTAGATAGTGGTTCCCGCTTACGCGTTGCTAATGAAGGTGAACCTGGTATCTTAGGTGGTCCAAAAGGCGATCTTTACGTATATATCTTCGTTCGTCCTCATAAGGAATTTGAACGTAATGGCAACGACGTTATTAGCCGTGTAAATATTAGCTTTGCTCAAGCAGCATTAGGTGCGACTATACAAGTTAACACCTTAGATGGTAAAGTAGAGTTAAAGATTCCGGAAGGTACTCAAACGGGAACGGCATTCCGCGTAAAGGGCAAAGGTATTCCATATTTGCGAAACCCTAAACAACGGGGGGACCAACATATTGTAGTAACTGTTCAAACGCCTAAGAAGTTGACAGACACTCAACGTGAGTTATTATTACGCTTTGCAAATGAAAGTAACGAAGATGTAAATAACTTACAAGTGAGCAAGAGTCTCTTTGAAAAAATTAAGGACTGTTTGACTAAATGAACAGCTCATGTGAAGGAATGGTTTGTTCCATCACATTCCCTATAAAGGAGTATATATGCAATGGATAGAAGTATCCATTGTCTGTGAAAGAGTAGCCACCGATGAGGTGACTACTCTTTTTGACGATTATGCAGACAATGGAATTATAGAAGAAGATGTAGA
>NZ_UQYC01000068.1 GCF_900545205.1 uncultured Veillonella sp.
GGCTGTTATTATGCCTCACAATTTGTTCTTGCACTCAGAAATTATCCAAAGTCGCCAGTTCAACACGCAAGATCCTTCTGTAATGAAGCGCCAATTGCGTTATGAATTTCTAGACACTCTATTATCTATGGGTATTGGATGGATGATTAACTCTGCCATGATCTTATTGGCGGCATCCGTGTTCTTTGCTCATGGCATTGAAGTAACCGAGCTTGAACAGGCGGAGGAGTTGTTACGACCTCTCATTGGCCCTGCAGCAGGTACTATCTTTGCTATCGCATTGCTCTTTGCGGGCTTTGCATCGTCTGCTACGGCAGGTATGGCAGGGGCGAGTATCTTTGCCGGCATGTTTGGTGAGTCTTACGATATGAAAGACTTCCATACTCGATTAGGCTTGGCTTTAACATACATTCCGGCATTGCTGTTGATTGTATTTGTTACTGATTCGTTCCAAGCATTGTTGATCTCTCAAATGTTCTTGAGTTTGCAACTACCTATTACAATTTTCTTGCAGCTCTATATGACGAGTAGCCGTAAGGTGATGGGGCAATATGCGAACCATACATATACGAATGTACTATTATGGGGCATTGGTATTGTTGTTACCGTTATGAATATTTACCTACTCATTGTAGGGTAATAGGAAAAGACCGCGTTAGCGGTCTTTTTTGTATAATAGGTGTTCAAATTTATAAAGTTACATTAATCATGTAACATTGTTTTATTAGAATTACTTTGTCATATAACTGGTATAGTTGTTATGTAAAAAGTGTATCCATGAATACCCATGTGGGCTATAAAATATGTTACAATTAAAGATAGTATAAATCCTGTAGGGAACATTCCCTCACCAGTGTAATAGATAGAAATTAGGAGGACCTAATGGCAGACGAAGTAAAAGTACAAGATGCAATGCAATCTGATTTTAGTGTTGTAGTAAACGACATTGCAGAGGAATTATTAACGCGCCTAAATATGGATGAGGATGGCTCTGTTATCGACATGTTCCAAACAGGTTCTTTTGATCCTTGGCAATTATTCGTGTTCTTTGGCGCTTTAGAAAAAGCTCTCGTTGATTTTAGAACTGATAAACGCAAGAAAACAGTTATTGTTCACGCCCAACCTGAGGCTCTTATCGGCATTGGTCGCGTGGTAACGCCTGTATCTACTATGCTCGAACACGTTCTAATGTCTCGCTTGAACGACATGAGCGAAGGTCGTCTAGAAACTGGCATGCTTACAGTATCTGCTGGCAGCATCGACTACGAAGGTGTAAATTTAAAAGGTCGTCACGTTGTTATCGTATGCGATCTTGTAGATGAAGATTCTGATTACCTTAAAGAATGCATTAATTTATGTAAAGAAATGAAAGCTAGCCATGTAGTGGCTGTGCCTCTTATGTTGTGGAATCCTGAGTTGATCGACAATTTGACAGAGGAAACTATCAAGGCGGAATTATCCCATGAAAATCGTCCTCTCTCCTAGTAAGACTAAAACGATTACCCCTGCTACTATCAACGACGGGGCAGTCAATCCTACAGTCTTAGACGGTCAATTTCAACCGCACATTACACAAGACATTGTAAAACATGTGCAGTCCCTAGATGTGGCGGCCCTTGGTAAGGCTTTGAAACTCAAGGATGATAAGGCGCAGGCTATCTTTGATTTCTATCAAGATTTTGCGTCTCATCCTGTTGGGTTAGCTTGTGAAAGCTACGATGGTATTGCTTTCAAATATTTAGACTGGCAGAACTTGTCTGAAGAGGCCAAGGTCTTTGGTGAAAGCCATCTTGTTGTTATGTCTGCCTTGTACGGCGTCGTAGAGCCTATGATGGGCGTTAGAGACTATCGACTCGATATGGTCGATAAGGTAGGCATTAACTTATATGATACGTGGCGCGAAGCGGTGGATGCATACTTTCACAAGGAAGATTGGATTCTCAATCTAGCGTCTAAAGAATATGCCAAGATGGTAAACCATCCAAAGGTAGTGACCGTTGAATTTTGGGAATTGCGAGGAGACACATTTAAACAGATGAGTACGTCCTCGAAAATGAGTCGCGGTGTGATGGCTCACGAATGTTTAACAGCACAAGTGAAACATGTGCGGGATTTGCCGCGCGAAGTGAATGGATTTACCTGTGTCACTGACATAGATTCCATTACTATACCAAGCGAATCGATGACGGTTCGTTATGAAAGGAAGTGATTGTTTGCAAGTGCAAGACATTCTCGGAAAAGACCTCGTTGGCGATGAATGGCTAACCGAGGAAGAATTGCGATTTCTCATGTCTGTAACTGATGAAGACGAGTTGCAGTTAATATATAAAAAGGCTTATGAAGTAAAGGCAAAATATGTACAGCCTGTAGCGTATTATCGGGGCCTCATTGAGTTCTCGAACCGATGCATCAAAAACTGTAATTACTGCGGTATCCGTCGTGAAAATGATAAGACGGAACGCTTTGATATGAATCGTGAAGACATCATTAAGATGGCACAGTGGGCCTATGACCATGAATATGGCTCTATTACACTCCAATCTGGTGAACGCAGTGATGATATATTCGTCGATTATGTAGTAGATCTCATTCGCGATATTAAAGCCATTGGCGATGGTTCCCTGGGCATTACGATGTGCGTAGGGGAACAAAGCGAAGAGGCGTACCGCCGCATGCGTGAAGCAGGTGCGAGCCGTTATTTATTGCGCATTGAAACAACAAATAAAGAACTGTATCATAAAATTCATCCTCAAGATGAATTGCACTCCTTTGAAACGCGCGTTGAATGCTTACGTCGTTTGCGCCGCGTAGGCTTCCAAGTAGGTACAGGTGTCATGATTGGTTTGCCGGGCCAAACAGAGGAAGATTTAGTGAACGATATCTTATTCTATCGTGATATGGATATCGACATGATCGGCATGGGTCCGTATGTGGTACATCATGATACGCCGCTAGGCCAAGAGGCATTGGCGATGGGCATCGATGACGAAGCAGGTAAATTGCGCCGCATTCAATTGGGCCTAAAGATGATTGCGTTGACACGTTTATTCTTGAAAGACGTAAATATTGCTGCTACAACAGCATTACAAGCGCTTGATAAACTAGGCCGTGAAAAAGGCCTTGCTGCGGGTGCCAATATTTTGATGCCTATCATTACCATTCCGGAACACCGTGCAAAATATTTGCTGTACGATAACAAACCTTGCGTAGATGATAATGCAGACAAATGTAAAGACTGCTTAACGCGTCGCGTAATGTCCATTGGCGATACCGTAGGTTGGAAGCAAAATGGTGACTCCAAACACTACGGCAAGCGTACGGGAGAGTTTTAGTTTATATATGAGGTTGTATTATGAAGACAAAATGGTATTCTGATTTTTGGCGGTTATTTGCTAGTCCTTTTAAAGGCGGTATTGATCAAGTTGTACAATCGGGGACATTGCAAAAAGGATTCTGGGGCACTGTATTTCTGTGGGCTATTCCATATATTATATTAGCTTTATATGGGACTATGCTAATTCCATTTCTCCCTCATAATGAATTTACTGGTTTAACCTATTTACTCGGTATCGGTGCCAGTTTTATGTTCATCTTTGCATGGCTTATTTGTATCGGCTGGTCTTTTGTGATGGTAGCCATCGGTTCCTATGTATATAACTGGGTTATCACTAAGATGGGTGGTACCGACAATGTACAGGCGATTATGAAAGTTAGCTGGTATCTACAAGGGTATGGCGTACTATTATTTAGTATTGGTTATACGATAGTCTTGGTTTTAATGGGCATATTAGGTCTAGCATCCGATAGTAGAGCCCTTGCTGGTGTTATCTATTTTGTAGGAACAATAGCCTTACTTGTTATATCCATTTGGGTATCCTTAGAACTTATGGCAAGACAGGTCATGCTTACGAAGATGAAAGTATTCATTGCTAGTATCTTAACGTCCATAATCTTCGCTATAATTTGGGCACTTTTCATGGCACTTCTTAGTGGCTGTGCCTCTTTAATGGGTAGATAATACTAATTTATAAATTAATATTAATAAAGAGTCCTCTTTTTTTGATAAATTTTTTCGGAAAAAGAGGACTTTTCTATTTGGGTGTCGAAATGTAATAGCAAAAGCCGTAATTTGCCATTAAGGAGGCGATTCCGATGAAAGAGTACAGTAGTGATAAAATTAGAAATGTTGCTGTTGTTTCCCACGATGGTGCGGGTAAAACAGCTCTTGTCGAATCTTTGTTGTTAACCTCTGGTGCGGTTGATTTCGTAGGTAAAGGCCAAGACAATAAACATATTATGGACTTTGAACCTGAAGAAATTAAACGTAACGTAACAATCCAATTGGGCATGGCTCCATGTGAATGGCATGACCACAAGGTTAACTTCGTAGATACTCCAGGCTATAATGAATTCCATGGTGAAGTTCGTGCCGCTTTGCGTGCGTGCGATGGTATGTTGATGGTACTATCCGCCACATCTGGTGTAGAAACTGACACAGTTCGCGCATGGGATTATGCAGTTGAATTACAAATGCCACGCATGGCATTTATCAATAAAATGGATGTGGATGGTGCCGATTTCTTCGGTACTATTGAAAGAATGCGGGAATTATTTGGCAAAGGCATTATGCCATTGCAGATTCCTATCGGTGAAGGCGCCAACTTTGAAGGCGTCGTAGACGTAGCAAAAATGACTGCGTTTACTTACAAGGACGGCCAACCAACAGAGATTGCTGTACCAGCTCACCTTATCGAAAAGGCTCAAGAAATTCGGGAAATGACCGTAGAAGCCGCGGCTGAAGGTAGCGATGAATTGTTGGAAAAATATTTAGAAGGCGAAGAATTATCTTTAGAGGAAATTCGCCAAGGCTTGCGTGAAGGGATGATTAGTGGCCGTGTGTGCCCAATCATGTGTGGCAGTGCCACATCTCGTATTGGCCTAGATCAAGTATTGGATCGTATGATCCGTTACATGCCGGATGCAACTAAAAAAGTGATGACCGCAACTGATGCGGAAACCGGCGAACAATGTGTAGTACATGTAGATAAACCTTTAACTGCATTCGTATTTAAAACATTGTTAGACCCATTCGCAGGCAAACAAAGCTTTGTACGTATCTTCTCTGGTGAACTAAAAGAAGGCGATCGCCTTTATGATGTAAACCAAGGTGTAGAAGAAAAATGGGGCAAGATGGTTACCCTTATCGGGAAGCAACAAATCCCTGTATCTACCGCTAAAGCTGGCGATATCGTAGTGATACCGAAATTGGCTAATGCTAAGACTGGAGATACATTAACTGCTCCTGACTTTAAAGTGACATACGACGCTATCCGTTTCCCTCAACCTCTATACACTGTGGCTATGGAGCCAGTGAAAAAAGGTGAGGAGGAAAAATTAGCTAGTGCTGTTCTAAAAGTAGCAGAAGAAGATCCTACTTGCGTAGTAGTGAAAAATGCTGAGGCCCGTCAACTACAAATCGATTGTATGGGCGAGGTTCATCTCGAGCATATCCTTAACAAAATGGATCGTAAATATGGCGTACAAGCTAAACTTGTGACTCCATATATTCCATACCGCGAAACAATTAAAGGCTCCGCTGAAACCGAGTCTAAATATAAGAAACAAAGTGGCGGTCATGGTCAATATGGTCACGTTAAGATTCAAGTGGACCCATTATACGATGGAAGCGAATTTGCATTCGTAGACAAAATCTTTGGTGGTGCTGTACCTAAACAATACATACCAGCAGTGGAAAAGGGTGCCAAAGAAACCCTAGATAAAGGCTTAATTGCGGGATATCCTATGATTGGCGTGCAAGTGACACTCTTGGATGGATCTTACCATAGCGTAGACTCCTCAGAGTTAGCATTTAAAGTAGCTACGTCACAAGCTATCAAGGATGTAATTCCTAAGGCGAAACCAGTCCTATTAGAACCAATCTATGAAGTTAACGTGTTTGCACCAGATGCTTTCATGGGCGACATCATGGGTGATTTGAATAGCCGTCGAGGTCGTGTATTAGGCATGGAACAAAGTGAAAGAACAGGTATTTCTGTTGTTAAAGCTCAAGTACCATTGGCTGAAATGGCCGACTATGTAACTGCATTGCGCTCTATCACTCAAGGACAAGGCGTATTTAACCGTCAGTTCTATACTTATGAAGAGGTTCCACATAAGCAAGCGGAAGAAATTATCGCTGCTCGTAAGACTCAAGAATAAAGTAAGACCATGTCCACGTACTGTATCAAATACAGTTAGAATCACTACAACTGAATAAATAATTGCATATCGTAACAACTTAATAGCATAACAATTGACGTAAGTCATAAATTTGAATAGTATTTTACACGAGCCCTCCATATATGTAGCGTATGGAGGGCTTTTACTAGTCCTTTATGTATATATGTGCTAACATTAAGATAATATAATTGCTTATGTATCGGGTGTTATTTCCATATATCGGGAAAGGATCGTATATGTTTTTTTCTAGCATTACTGCAGATTATACAAAAATGGGCTATCCTAAAGCTATCGTACGAGCTTTGGATTTCCTAAAAAATACAGATTTGAAAGCATTGCCAGGCGGCCGTCATGCCATTGAAGGGGACATGATGTACGCCAATGTAGACGATGTAGAAACAAAATTGTTTGAAACTACAAAACCTGAGTCTCATCGCAACTATGTAGATATTCAATTCATGGTAGATGGGGAAGAAAATATGGGCTTTTTTGTAGATAAAGGCCTCGTAAAGCCTGTGGAGTCTTATCCAGATCGTGATTGCTATTTCTACCCAAACGAAGCTGTTGATGAAGGACACATCCACTGTCCAGAAGGGTATTATACAGTATTCTTCCCATCTGATATCCATAGACCACTATTAGCTGTTAATGATAAGCCTATTAAAATTCGCAAGGTTGTTGTAAAAGTACATGTAGATCTCTTAGGCGACTAATCCTATGAAGCGATATGAAATTATAGGTGTCTTACTAACCCTATTAGGCGCTGTTTTGTGGGGCGTATCAGGTGCTTCAGTACAGTTCTTAAGCAACTATAGGGATATGAACTTAGAATGGCTAGTCACCATGCGATTAATTACAGCAGGACTATTGACTGTTATCTATGCATGGTTTAAATATGGTAATTCTATCTTCCATGTCTTTCGTAGTTTAAAAGATACAGCAGGCCTTATTGTTTTTGGCGTATTTGGCATGGCTTTATGCCAATATACATACTTTAAATCCATTGCTTTGGCAGGGGCCGGTATTGCGACGGTGCTTCAATACTTGGCGCCATCAATGATTATTATTTATATGCTTGCCCGTTATGGTAAAAGGCCCTCTAAAGGGGAAATTATTTCCGTTATACTGGCCTTGGTAGGTACGATTTGTTTGATGGGGAATGATGGCTTTTCTATGGAGCGATTCCCATTGGCAGTGCTCGTATGGGGCCTCTTATCTGCTGTAGGCGTCGCTGTATATAGTGTTTCTCCTGTAGATTTACTATATAAATATGGAACCTTGCCGATTGTAGGATTTGGTATGCTTCTCAGTGGTATTGTGGCTGCTATTTTATTTCATCAGCCAAATTCGTATGCTATGTGGGATGTATGGACTGTTATTGGCTGTTTCAATGTTGTTTTTTTGGGGACAATTGTATCCTTTAATGCTTATTTAGAAGGTGTTAAGAGAATAGGTGCCGTTCCAGGATCCATTTTGTCATCTATTGAACCGATTTCGGCAGCTTTCTTTGGATGGGCTTTGTTAGGCAACCAATTTAGTGCATTAGGGCTAATTGGCATGGCCATGATCATCGCTACAGTTATTATAATTGCTCTAGAAAAACGCACATAGTTTGAGGTCTCTTTGCTGTATATTGCGGTTTAGAGGCCTCTTTGTTATGATTGTACATAATGTGAAAGTAGTTGTTATAGGAGGTTGTATGGAGGAAAAACAATGGAAAGGTATGGCCCTTGCCATTTTAGGTACCCTACTTTGGGGGCTTTCAGGCACATCTGTACAATTCCTTGAAAGTGCAAAGCATATCAATGTGGAGTGGCTATTAGAAGCGCGTTTGCTCATAGCAGGTATATTGACGATAGGACTTGCGTATATAAGGGATGGTAAGCGTATTTTCTCTATCTTTACAGAACCTAAGGATATAGGGAAATTATTAATATTTGGTATTTTAGGTATTGCTTTAGCTCAGTATTCATACTTCAAGTCCATTGCCATTTCAGGAGTCGGTATTGCTACGGTCCTTCAAAATGTTGCGCCTACGCTGATCATTATCTATTTGTTTTTGAGATACTTTAAAAAGCCATCTGTACCAGAGTTTTTCTGTATTGTATTAGCCTTGGTGGGAACACTCTGTATCGTTATGCAAGAAGGGCTAGATGTTTCGAACTTTAATGTGCTTGCTTTATTCTGGGGGCTTGTATCGGCAGCTAGTATCTGTGTATATACATTGCAACCTATTGAGCTATTAAAGAAATATGGCACCACATCCATTGTGGGGTTTGCCATGTTTATCTGTGGTATTTTATCCTTAGCCATGTTTCAACAAGTAGAATCAGAAGCCCTCTGGGATGGCATGACCTGGTTAGGATTATTTGCTATCATCATACTTGGTACGGTCGTATCCTTTAATGCTTATATGGAAGGGGTTACACTCATTGGTGCTATACAGGGCTCTATACTTTCATCATTAGAACCAATCTCAGCAGCAATCTTTGGATGGGTATTGCTAGGGAATCATTTTACGCTGGTCGGTATTTTTGGCATGATTTGCATCATTGCAACCGTATTCATTATCGCCTGGGATCGACACCGTCAAATTAAACGAGAAGTACTAGAAAAACTGAATAAAGTAGAAATGAAATAAACAAACGAAAACACATATACCATGAGGTGATATGTACCCCCTTTACTGGACAACCAGTAAAGGGGGTATTTTCATGAGATAT
>NZ_UQYC01000069.1 GCF_900545205.1 uncultured Veillonella sp.
TAATAAGACCATTGTATCCCAAAGTTTTGTATTTATGAACCCATTGATACAGTTGTCCAGAATTAATACCCGCTACAATAGCTACTGCTCTTAAACCTTGACCAGAAAGAACTTGGCATACTAACTCATATTTCTCTTTTGGAGACCAATACTTATTAGTCCCTCGACATTTATTAATATCCAAACCATGAAGTCGTTCTAATTTAACCCAGTCCCTTATTTGTCTATGAAATGTATGTGTTGATACACCGACAGGTGTCTTCGGCCATTTACCTTGATAGAATAATTCAATTGCTTTTCTTTTAAATTCATAACTATATCTCATGAAAATACCCCCTTTACTGGTTGTCCGGTAAAGGGGGTACATATCATTAAACAGGGGCTTTCATTTACAAACTCACTTTCACAAGTCGTATATGGGTGTATAGTTTTAATGTATTGTGATTCGATTATTTAACTAAAAAATTTACTTAAAAATCTGTGTTTTTTACAAAGTTATTTACTAAATTTTCTTACTAATTCAGTTGATGTTTACTTTTTATTGTTCTGCATATGGAATTGCTAGTGGGTGGTTATCGTATGTACCTCTGTGTTGGTCATAGATGGATTCTGCACCTGGTAGTGGTGGCAAGCCCAAGGAATCAGTACGTGTGAAGGCTTCAAATAGGCCTGGTGTTAGGTGCATGTTTGGCACATGTTCCGAAGTTACTTCGTGAACGATAGTATCACCTTTACCGTCCATGATTTTTTGACCGAATTCAGGATCGATTAATGTACCGCGACCTACAGCGATGATATCGGTATAGTTTTCTACCGCATCACGAGCTGCTTCTTCACTGAAGATATTACCTACAATGATTAGTTTTGTTTCATCATCTAGAACAGCTTTGAATAAAGAGCCAAAGGATTGATCTGCACCTTCTGGTTTAGAATCATAGCCGCCCCACAAGGATAAGTGGATATAATCTAGCTCTTCTTTTACAATAGTCTCCACTAATTGAAGAGATTCTTTATAGGTATAGCCAATATCTGTACCGTGAATTTCTTCAGGACTCAAACGGTAGCCAATGATGAAGTTCTCTACGCCGGACTCTTCTACTACACGTTTTACTTCACGTACAACAGCTAATGGGAAGCGCATACGATTTTCTAAAGAGCCGCCCCATTTATCTGTACGATGGTTTGTTAATACAGAGAAGAATTGTTGCAATAAATAGTGGTTTGCACCATGGATTTCTACGCCATCAAAGCCCGCTTCAATAGCTCGTTTTGTAGCGCGACCAAAGTCAGCAATGATCTCTTCAATTTCACTTTCAGTAAGAGCACGAACAGGGAACTTACGTTGTAAGTCACTAGGGGCTACTACGTCTTGGTGATTGATAAAACGACCAATAGCCATACGACCGCCGTGGTGAATCTGCATAACTGCTTTATTACCGTCTTTCTTTAAAGCTTGTGCAATTTTCTTTGCGCCCTCTAAATGAATATCTGAGTAAATACCCAATTGGGATGGATAGCCTGGCATATACGCTGGGCCACCACTTTCACTAACATAGTGAAACTCAGTAATCAAAAGGCCTGCGGCCTTAGAACGATGATTGTAATAACGGATCGTATCATTACTTACATAGCCACCCTCTAATGCAGATTGACTTTGCATTGGCGCCATAGCGATACGGTTAGGACTTATCAAACCACGACGAAATGTAATTGTATCTGTTAAGTTATGTTGTGCCATTATAACCTCTTTCTCCTATTAAAATAGGAATACTATATGATATACCTTCGGATGATAACTGAATCGTACTATCACATTTACATATCGCGAATTACCGATATATTAAGTTAATAAAAAAGCAATCCTATATAATCACACTCACTAGATAATACTCATGTTATCAACACAACACGAGTATTAACAATGTACTCATGTTATCAATATAATCATATTACTAATAAACAATGCTCCACATACGTATGTGTTATATATTCATGCTCTTTTATAATTCAGTTTCTACCAACTTTGCTAATGCTGCAATGGTTTCCTCGTTTCGACGGTAATAGGTCCATTTACCAATTCGTGTAGCAATCACCAAGTCTGCCTTTTGCAGTACAGACAAATATTGAGATGCTGTCGATTGGGTAACGCCCAATTTGAGCTGGATTTGACCTACACAAACGCCGACTTCCACCATGTCTACCGGTTCTTGATGAGTAAAGTAACGCTTTGGATCCTTTAACCAAAATAGAATCTGTAGACGTGATTCATTAGCAAGTGCTTTAAAGACCTCTAATTGATTCATCTTTATTCACCTCTAACATCATTATATCGTAATTTCGCGATATGTCAATTTATTGTGCCTCCTACAAAATCTGTTTACAAAGATCTTTACCTTTAATTCATACTAAAATATTCTCAATTCATACAAAAACGGCCCCTCATATGAGGAGCCGCTTCTTATATAACCCTTACAGTGTCCATGCGAGTGCTTCACCACAGCTCGCATGCCTATCCCACTAGGCTGGACTGTTATATTATTTTGTATATGCTGTATGTGCTGTAGGTGCTACAGTGTTAGCAATGATCGCTTTTGCCATGTCGCGATTTACAGGGCGTTCAAAGTACATCGCATGGTTTTGACCATCTTTTGTCCAACCAGCGAGATATACCATTTTTTCGCCACCTTTGAAAGTAATCTTTGTACCGTTTACCTTTTCTGTAGCTGTAACGCGATAATCCTTATGATTACCACTGATATCACCTTTTGTAGTACCTACACGATACACAATACGTTTGCCTGCTGCTTGATTGCGAGTAGAATCTTCACCAGCTTGGTAAACATACACAACTTGCAAAACATCTTTATTGATTGTGCTTACAGACTCAATATTATAGCCTACAGGTAATACTTTAGGTAGATGAGGCATAATATTCATGTATTTAGCAGCTTCATCAATAGTAGCAAATTCATGAATTGGGCTTGGCATACCAACCATTGGAGCTGCCTGTTCTGCAACTACAGGTTTAGCTGGATCTGGTTTTACATCTAAAGTACCTTGTGCACCAGCAACAGTGTAAGAACCTACACAAGCACACGCAACTGCTAGTAATACAAATTTTTTGACCATGGGTATAATCTCCCTTCGCATAACATAAAAATTATTAAAAACACATTTATTTTGTATGTGCTTTTTCCTCAACAATATTACGAATCATAGCCTTCGCCATATCTCGTGTAACGGGACGCTGAAATTCTAAAGAGTGATTTTGTCCATCTTTCATCCACGATGCAAGATAAACCATTTTCTTACCACCTTTGAAAGTAACCTTTGTACCATCTACACGTTCAGTTTCTATAACCTTATAAATTTTATGGTCACCACTGATATCACCAGTTAACTTAGATGAACGATATATAATATATGCGCCTCCATCTTGATTATAATATGGCTCCGTACCAGATTTGTAGACATACACAACTTGTAATATATCTTTCTCTAAAGTGATGACAGATTGAATATTAAAGCCTACAGGTAACAGCTTTGGCATCTGTGGTCTAAACCCTATATATTCAGACGCTGCTTCTACAGTGGTGAACACATGTACAGGACTTGGCATAACAACGCCAGGAACAGCTGCTTCAACAGACATTTCTAAGGGGCCAGAAACTTTAGTTTGTGCATCCATAGCATCTTGACCCTTAACAACTCCATAGGTACCTATACAGATGCAAGCTAACGCCATCAAAAAAGATTTCTTTAGTATTGAGGTCATAATAATATACTCCACAAAATACATTTTGCAAAATTATATTTATCAAAATACGTTTAATAAGTATATCCTAAATAATTGGGGAATTCAAGTAATATTCATCATATATCGGTTTTTATTAATATAGGTAAATAAAATCATTTATCAACTATGATATGACTAGTTACTTTTACCCAAACTATCAAGTATTAAGCTATTTCTTATGTACCATAAAGCCTGCCGCTTGTTGGTTCGCCATAATGGTCACATCAGAGATTTGCAAGCGTTTAGGTTGGTTCGTTACATACAATACTACATCGGCCACATCCTCTGGTTGAACAGCCTCAATGCCAGCGTACACAGATTTAGCTCGTTCCGCATCACCGTGGAATCGTACTTCGCTAAATGGAGTTTCTACGATGCCTGGTTGAATGGTAGTAACCTTAATATCTGTAGCTATGGTATCCATACGAATGCCATCGCTTAATGTCTTTACCGCCGCCTTTGTAGCACAGTACACTGCACCATTAGGATATGCATAAATGCCTGCAGTAGAACCCATATTTACAATATGACCTTCATTTTTATCAATCATAAAAGGCAGTACTGCTTTTGTTACATATAAAAGGCCTTTCACATTGGTATCAATCATAGTCACCGCATCATCAACAGCACTATCTTGGAAAGGATCAAGCCCTTGTGCAAGACCCGCATTATTAACGAGCACATCGACGCCACCAAAAGCCTCGATAGCTGCAGGAACCTTGCTTTCAACATCCTCGCGACTACGCACATCAAGAACTAAAGTCTCAACACGCACACCATAGTCTTTAGACAAACGAGCCTGCACCTCAGATAGCAACTCAGCACGACGACCAGAAATCAAAACATTATCACCATGCTTGGCATACGCCTCCGCAATACAAAGACCAATACCAGACGTTGCACCAGTGACAAAAACATTACGAGCCATAAAAGCCTCCTCATCATCAATCCGTTCTATTCTAATAAATTCATTATACCATTATAAAAAACAAAAAACGCTACCCTACCACCTATAAACAACAAAAATAGTGTATACATAGGCGCAGATAGGATTTAAAAGAATACATAAAGTGGCTTATGGATTTATGAATATGATAATACAAAGAGGATACCCTTTCTGAAAACGACTTAGCTCGCTTTAGAGCCTTCTACTATTCCCTAGAATAATATGCTGGCGCATCTGTATGTAAGACAAAATATTTGAGCTCTACTACAGTTAGAAAGCAAATAGGGATACCTATTCGAAGCCGCCTTGGGCGCTACGCGTACCCATGAAGGCTGAGGATAGGTATCCCTATGGTTTATTATGTTTTACGAGGAGAGCTCAAATACTCTTGCTCTCTATTTCAGATGCGCCAACATATCATTTAAGACTTCCATGCAATCTCCCACGATACCGTAGTTAGCGTGTTGGAAGATTTCTGCGTTTGGATCGTTGTTGATAGCCACGATTGTGTCAGCACCGGAGATGCCGCTCACGTGTTGGATTGCACCGGAGATACCGAATGCCAAGTATAGTTTAGGGCTTACAGTTTTACCTGTTTGACCTACTTGATATGGCAATTCAATCCAGCCTTTTTCCACAAGTGGGCGTGTAGCCCCTACAACGCCACCGATAGCATCAGCTAGTTCGTAAAGCTTATCAAAGTTTTCTTTAGAGCCCATGCCACGGCCACCAGCTACGATGATATCCGCTTCTTGGATATTGTAACCATCTTTGCTGAACGGAATGAAGTCGAGGCGTTTCATGCGAATGTCTTCAGGCTTGAGATCAAATTGTTCAATTTGGATACGGCCCCAGCTATCTGCAATACGTTCAGGCTTTTTGAATACATTAGGACGTACGGAGCCCATTTGAGGACGATGGTTTGGAGAAATGATTTCCGCCAAAATATTGCCGCCCAAGGCAGGACGTGTCCATTCAACAAGGCCTTCATTCGTATCTACCGTTAAGATTGTACAGTCTGCCACAACGCCGTTTTGCATGCGACCAGACATACGAGGCGCCAAGTCACGACCGTTGTTAGTGGCACCAATCAAGAGAATATTAGGCTTATGATCTTCAAAAAAGTCTGTTAAGACCTTCGTATAGCCATCCGTTGTATAGTATTTCAAAAGCGGGCTTTCAAAAACGTGAACAATATCGGCACCATGTGCTACGAGTTCCTCTGCTTCGGTTTGAACATTCTCGCCCAATAGCATAACTTGAACGAGTTGGCCCAATTCCTTAGCAATGCGGCGAGCTTGGCCAATCAGTTCATACGTAACCGGATGTACCACGTCATCGATGGTATCGGCTACGACAAAGACATCTCTATATTCATCAAAATTTGTCACGGCCATTACCGGTCACCTCCTTTAGAACCTTCATCACCTTTAGCAGCTGCTACCGCCTTAAATTCACTAGGGGATACGCTTTCAACAGACGCAGCCCGTTGCACAGGATCTTTTACATCTACACCCTCATCATTGTCCTCAGCCACCTCAACAGGCGCATCATTTGGCACTAATAGATGAGCAAATTTTTCTGGCTTAATATGGTAAGCCAATTCGAGAACCTTTTTAGCCCCTTCCTCTATGGATGGCAACATTTCTACCTTACCACGAAGAGGTGGTTGGTATACCTTACGCACCCGTGTAGGAGAACCGTTAAGACCGATACGACTTTCATCAATTTGTGGCATATCTCGCAATGTTACGTGAGTAATGGTATATCGTTTCGCGTAAATAGAGCTCCAAAGGCCTGGTTGTCGCGGCTCATTGAGCTCGGCTGTCGCCGTAACCAATAACGGCAATGGAACCTCTACGATTTCATAGCCATTTTCATGTTGTCTTTTTACAACTGCTTTTTGAGCTGCTTGGTCTACAGATAGTTCACAAGCATAGGTAGCTTGTGCCATACCGAGTTCCTCTGCAATTTGAGGACCTACTTGTGCAGTATCGCCATCGATAGCCTGTTTACCGCAGAAAATGATTTGGAACTGACGGTTCATAGTCCGTTGAATATGACGGATTGCAGACGCAATGGTATAGCTTGTAGCCAATGTATCGGCACCACCGAATGCGCGGTCTGTAACGAGTACCGCATCATCCGCACCGAGGGCTAAACATTGACGAAGTGCTTCTTCCGCCTGTGGAGGCCCCATGCTGACAACTGTAACACGACTACCTTCATATTGGTCTTTTACCGCCAATGCCGCCTCTAATGCATGCATATCGTCAGGGTTTACAATGCTAGGCAAGCCTGTGCGGATGAGATTATTTGTTTCCGGATCCAGCTTAATCTCAGATGTATCTGGAACCTGTTTGATACATACTAATAACTCCATACACTCACCCCTGTCTAAATTCTACGCCCTTAGCGTTACGCGGATATTTCCAAGTTTTTACGATTGTTTCACCACAAAGAACACGGCATGTACCGCATTCTAAGCAACCGGCGAAATCAAAGGCTAAATCGCCGTTGTCTTGCAATGTATATAGACCGGCAGGACAGCCATTGACGAGCTTCATTTTCTCTTCAAGGCTAAAACCAGCGCCATCCACAAGGATATGAGGAGACGTTTCATCTACATAATATTTATTGGCGCCCAAACGCTCTTCTAGTTTCATAGGGAACGCACCCCTTTCCAAGCATCACGAATCAAGGTAAATAGGCCAATGTCTCCGACACGGCGCATAATTTTTTTCATCATTGGTACTGCACCATCACCGTTTACGGTGAATACGTCGCGCATCAAATTGTTAACAAATGCTGGGTATTCATTGAAAATACGCGGATGGGTAGCGAGGAATTTAGGCATATTTTTGTAATGCTTCAAGTCCTTCAACAACCAAGAAGCCTTGATTTGACGTTCATACAATTTAGCTACACGGTCCATGTTTTCATCGCGCAAGGCTACGTTAACCGCATCTGCTGCGCACATACCGGACTCGATGGCAAGGTCCATGCCTCGAATGGTATACCCAAGGTTCATACACATACGTGCCGCATCACCAACGATAATGTAACCATTGCCGCCCAATGTAGGCATCGATTTATAGCCCCCTTCAGGTACGAGGTGGGCACTATGTTCTTTCAACTGACCATTTTTCAATAATGGTGCGATTCTTGGATGGCTTGTGAAAGCTGAAAGCATATCGTCTACAGAACGATCCGCTTTACCGATATCTTCAAGGCCTACAACCATGCCCACAGAAAGGCTGTCTTTATTTGTATAAATAAAGCCGCCCCCCAATAAGCCAGAGGTCATGTCGCCCAAAGTAAGCCACGCCATACCGTCATCTCCAGACAGCATGAGGCGATTTTCAAGGTCTTCTTTTTTAAGTTTGTATACCTCTTTTACCCCTACTGCCATAGTGCTTGAATCGGTAGGAGCTGTGAGGCCAGCTTTTTCTAACAATACTGTATTAGAGCCTTCTGCGATGATAACAAGTTTTGCATATACTTCATCATCATGGCACCGAACACCAACAACGCGTTGTTTCTTGCCTTCTCCTTCAGTGATGAGATCTGTTACTTGCACATTAGATACGAGAAGAGCGCCTTTTTTCTCCGCCTCTTCAGCGAGCCATTTATCGAATTTAGCGCGTAATACTACGTAGGATTCCTCGTTAGGTTGTCCATCTTCATAGCTGTATTCAATAGTCGTCATTTCATTGCCAGCACCAATAGAAATGCGTTCTTTTGTCACCTTACGTTCCAATGGTGCACGATCTCTAAAGTCCGGTACTAACCGTTCTAAAGAATGCGTATAGATACGCCCACCCATCATATTTTTAGCGCCTGGTGCGGTACCACGTTCAATGAGTAAAACCTTTACCCGTTGCTCCGCAAGGCGTAACGCCGCCGCAGAGCCTGCTGGGCCTGCACCAACAACGATAACGTCAAATGTTTCATTGCGATCAATTGCCATATACTCAGCTCCTTTAAATCAAAGCT